>JAKQHK010000122.1 GCA_029573015.1 bacterium | reverse complement strand
CTCCATCACCCCGCCGGTGCCGCCGAACAGTTTGCCGGCTGAACTGCGTTCCCCGAACGGCAGGTCAGCCTGCTCGCTTTCCAGGGTTGAAAAATCAATCCCAAACATCCGGAAAACTTTGACCAATTCCCTCGTAGTCAGGACCGCATCGATATCATTGGTTCCGTTCTGTTGCATGCCCGGCCGGCCGACTTCGAACTTTTTGGCGGTGCAGGGCATGATGCTCACACTGTAGATCGTTTTGGGGTCAATTCCTGCTTGCTCGGCATAGTAGGACTTGATGAGCGCCCCGAGCATCTGCTGGGGGCTTTTGCAGGAGGAAATGTTGGGAATGTATTCTGGATAAAACTGCTCAACAAACTTGACCCAGGCAGGCGAACAGCTGGTAAACATCGGCAGGACGCCTTTTTGGCTCACTCGCTCCACGAATTCGGAGGCTTCCTCCATGATGGTGAGGTCAGCGGAACAGGATGTGTCAAAAACCCGGTCAAAACCGATTTTGCGCAGGGCGGCGATCATGAGTCCGTCCACATCGGTTCCGGGTTTGAATCCAAGCTCCTCACCAATTGTTACCGATATAGCCGGCGCGTGCTGTACGACCACATGTTTGCTGGGGTCATTGAGCGCCTCGATAACCTCAAGGACGGAATTCTGTTCGGTCAGAGCGCCGGTCGGACAGGCGAGAATACACTGACCGCAGTTAATACAGCTCGAGGTATTCAGTCCTTCGTTGAAAGCAGTGCCGATGACCGTTTGACTGCCGCGGTTAATGAAATCAATCGCCGCCACCCCCTGGATTTCCTCGCACACCCGCACGCACCGTCCGCAGAGGATGCATTTGTTGGGATCTCGAACAATCGAAGGGCTGGAAATATCGATTTTTTTTGGTTGTCTTTCGTTGAACAGACGCTGTTTATTGACCCCATAACGGTCAGCGAGCTCGCGCAGTTCGCAGGTTTCGTTACGGTCGCAGTAAAAACAGTCCTGCGGATGGCTGGCGAGTAATAACTCTATGATAGTTTTACGCGCTTCCAGCACCCGCGGGGTCCGTGTCCGCACCACCATGCCCTCCTCGGCCGGATAGGCACAACTCGGGACAAGGTTGCGCGCCCCCTCGACCTCGACCACGCAGAGTCGACAAGCGCCGGTTGGACTCAGACCTTCTTTGTAACACAAAGTCGGCACCGAGATCCCCTCCCGTTTGAGCGCGGTTAGGATAGTATCGCCTTTTTTGGCTTCGATCTTTTTGCCGTCTACTTCCAGATTCATATGCTCTCTCCTTTATTTGACCTTGACTGCTCCGACCCGGCAGGTGCTCACGCAGAGACCGCAACGGATGCAGACATCGGACAGGATATAATGTGGACTTTTAGGCGCGCCTTTGATCGCTTCGACCGGGCAATTACGGGCGCAGAGAGTACAGCCGATGCAGGTCTCGGCATCAATCTCATAGGTGATGAAGTTTTTACAGACTTTGGCCGCGCAGGTGTTTTCGAAGATATGCTGTTCATACTCATGCCGGAACCAGCGCAGCGTACTCAGGATAGGATTCGGCGCTGTCTGTCCCAGGCCGCACAAGCTCGTATCCTTGATCACCTGCGCGAGCTGTTCGAGCTGCATAACACCATTAAAGCGCTGCAGGGCGCTGATATCGTTCTTACCTGCCGCATGCTCGGTGATCATGGTCAGGATATGAAGCATATACTTCGTACCTTCACGGCAGGGGATGCATTTTCCGCAACTCTCCCGCTGGATGAAGTCCATGAAAAATTTCGCCACATCCACCATGCAGGTATTTTCATCCATGACCACGAGTCCGCCGGACCCCATCATAGCCCCCAGGGTTTTCAGCGATTCGTAATCAATGTTGATATCCAGCTCTGATTCCGGGATGCAGCCGCCTGACGGTCCGCCGATCTGGACTGCTTTGTATTTTTTATCGTTTATGATGCCTCCGCCGATGTCGAAGACGATCTGGCGCAGGGTGATACCCATTTTAACTTCCACCAAACCGGTATTTTTGATTTTGCCGGACAGGGCGAATACCTTGGTACCCTTGCTTCCCTGCGTCCCGACCGCCGCAAACCAGTCAGCGCCATTCTGAATGATCTTCGGGATGTTGGCGAGCGTTTCCACGTTATTGATCACGGTCGGTTTGCCGAATAAGCCGGATACTGCCGGGTAGGGCGGCCGCGACCGCGGCATACCGCGTTTACCTTCGATACTGTGAAGCAAAGCCGTCTCCTCTCCGCAGACAAACGCACCGGCTCCATGCTTGATCCGGATATCCAGCGAAAAACCGCTACCGAGAATATTTTCCCCGAGCAAGCTGTATGACTTGGCTTGAGCGATCGCCTCTTTGAGGTGTGCGATCGCCAGCGGATACTCTGCGCGGATATACACATATGCCTTGCTCGCTCCGATGGCATAGGCAGCGATAATCATACCTTCCAACAATTTGTGCGGATCGCCTTCGATCACCGCCCGGTCCATGAATGCACCCGGATCGCCCTCGTCCGCATTGCAGACAAGGTACTTCTGATCACTTTCGATCTTGTGGGCAAACTGCCATTTTTTCCCAGTCGGAAAGCCGCCGCCTCCCCTGCCACGCAAGCCGCTTTTCTCGACTTCGGCACACAGGTCAGCTGGTTTGGAGGAACGTAACGCCTTTTCCAGGGCGGCATAGCCGCCGGCAGCAATATACTCTTCCAGGGAACTTGGATTGATCACCCCGCAGTTTTCCAGAACCCAACGAGTCTGAAGCTTGAAAAACGGATGTTCGGTAAAAAACGGAACATCCCAGGCAGTTTCGTTATCGCGTGCCGGATGCTGGGCGATGACTGTATCACGACACTCATCGATGCTTCCCTGTCCGAGAACTTGATCAAGCAAGGCGTCAACGCTTTTTTCCGTGACTTTCTGAAATGAAACCCTCGTCCTGCCGGGTAAATGCACATCCACGATGGGCTCGGCAGTACAGAGTCCGATACAACCGGTCTCAATTAATTCCACATCCAGCTGATGCTGCTTGAGATACGCTTCGATTTTCTTTTTCGTCTTGCCGGCTCCGGCTCCCAGACCGCAGGTACCCGCCCCGATATAGATACGGGGTTTGGGAAGTACTGACTGACCGCGCAAGGCTGCCACACGTGCCTGCCGCAGGGTAGTACAGGCGTCGTTTGTATGGCACAAAGGTCCAATAGCCAAACAGGAAATAAATTCGTGGCATGGTTTTTCCGGACTGTGCCAGCATTGTTCACAACATGGTTCTAGTAGCTTGGTATTCATTTCCCCTCCTCTGCTTTACGGATATCTGCCAGAACTTTTTCCGCTTTTTCCGGGGTCATGCTCGCGTGGAATTCGCCGTTAATAGAAAGCACGGGAGCGAGTCCGCAGGCGCCGATACAGGCGACAACCTCCAGACTGAACAGCCCGTCCTTGGTTGTCTCGTTGGCTTCGATCTTCAGATACCGCTTGACTGCTTCCAAAACGCCGAGCGATCCTTTGACATGACAGGCAGTACCACGGCACAACTGGATGTGATACTTGCCCGGCGCATGAAAACGGAACTGGTTGTAAAATGTCGCGACGCCGTAGACTTTGCTAACCGGAAGCTTCAGCTGACGGCCTACTGCAATCATCTGTTCGCGGGAGAGATACCCCTCTTTTTCCTGAATTTCCTGGAGGATCCCGATCAGGGCATCCCTTTTGACCGGATCGATCCCGGGTTCAGCACCTGCTGCGTGTTTCATGAACACTCCTTGCATTATGATAAACGTGAAAAAAATATGGTTGTTTCCAGCAATGTTGTCATATCAACATATTCAACGAATACATGCTCCGGAACCTTGACGAGCATATCGGTAAACATGAGGATGCCGCGTACCCCGCCCATGACGAGCGCATCCACTACCTTCTGCGAAGCAGTTGCCGGCACAGCGATAATACCAACGGTGATGTTTTTCTCTTCAACGATTTTGGTAATCTCGCTGGTATGATAGCAGGGTGTCCCGAGGATCATGCGTCCGACAACCGATTCATCGAGCTCGAAGGCTGCTTCCAGTGAAAAAAAGCTCTCTTTGTTTTTGTAATAGCGGAGCAGGGCTTTTCCGAGATTGCCCAGACCAACGATTGCTACCCGGTTTTTAGCGGTAACATGAAGATACCTTTGGAGGTGCTCAAGCAGCTCTGCTACCTGATAACCGGCGTTCGGTGAACCGTGGTATTTGAGCACACGCATGTCCTGACGCACGGTGTCAGGAGATATATGCAGATGCCGGGCAATTTCATGCGAAAAAATATTCGGCCGGTTCTCCTGCGCAACCTGCTGGAGCAAACGGCGGTACTGGCAGCGACGCTCCACAACCTTATAGGATGTATTTGGCATCTGTCTGTTGATAATAATTCGTGATAAAAATCACAACGTTTATATTATCACAAATATAAAAAAATAAGTCAAGCATCACCACATTTCCATCGTGATATTATAGTTTGCTGCCTGAATGCTTTCTGCTACCATAGTGCTGGAGTGAAAAAAAATGCCAATACAATCACAATATGATGTCATCATCATCGGTGCAGGTCCCGGCGGATTAAGCTGCGCGGCAACACTTGCCGCATCAAATCTCTCGGTTCTGCTTATTGATCGCAAGAAAGAAATCGGTCCCAAACCCTGCGGCGGCCTAATGACCAGTCGCGGCTTTTCCTTGCTCAAAGGAGCCTGCTCGAGCGTTAGCACGCAAACCGTTAGCCTGCACCTCGGCAAGCGGACGCAGGAGGTACCTCTTGGCAAACGACCACTGCATGTCATCGATCGCACAGCCCTCGCCAAGGCATTACTCAATCGTATCCAAGGTAGTGCAAATATCACCCTGCGTACCGGCACCCCGGTTGCCGCCATTAGCGAGAAAGAGATCAGCATCGGCAACGAACATATCTCCTGCCGCTATCTCGTCGGCGCTGACGGAGCGAATTCGCTGACGCGCCGGTATCTTGGCATTCCCACGCGAGCGCGCGGGCTCGGCTTCCACTACCGCCTGCCCACCAGTCAAAAAGCTGATATCGATCTCTCCGCTATCCATATTTTTCTCGACCGAAACAGGTTTGGTCCCTGGTATGCCTGGGTACTGCCTAACCCCTCATTCGTATCCCTTGGCACCGGAGGGGATGCAAGCGTCTTTCCCATGGGAAAACTCCGGAAGCATTTTGACCGGTTTGTTGCCTCCCTTGGTATTGATCCCTCGACTGCTCCCTTTGAAGCAGGAGTGATTTCCTATGATTACCAGGGGCTGGAATCCGGCAATTGCTTTCTCGTCGGCGAGGCCGCCGGACTAGTGCATGGTATTACCGGTGAAGGCATCTATCCTGCCCTTATTTCCGGCACCGAAGTTGGCAAAAAAATCCTTGATCCACATTATAAAATATCGATCGCTGACATACTCAGAACCAAAAAAGCCCAAGACCGCCTTGCCCGCCTGCTTGCACAAAACGGACCTCTAGCCGGCATCCTGCATCACGCTGCTTCCCTCGCGGTTCGTCTGCCGAGTAGCCGGGAACGGGTGCTGTCACTGTTAGCCTAATACCTAGTACTGCTCAGCTTTTCTTTAATTGCTGTTCAGCATGATAAGCAATCTGAAATACATTATGTAACCAAACCGCTTCATCTTCATTTATTACTCGATGTGACAATAAAACCTGAATATATTCCTGCCATCCTTCCGGATAAAATTTCCCCTGACTACGCACAATCTCAACCAGCTCAGCTTCTGAAAAAAAATCCAGAAAACGGGCATCTGTTACATGCGAAAATAACTCATCAGGATCAAACACAGGACCACCTGAACAAATCAATAATCACCCACCAAGACGATCCAGCAATCCCGGATGGTTATTCTGCGGTGTATTCACTTGGGAAGAAATTTCCCAGCAAACCATTCCTGCAGCGTCCAGCGGTTGTAGGAGTGGCTGCAGCGCTTCAGGAGCGATAAGCTCTGCATCAAGCCAGGCAGCTTCGGCAGCCTTGGGCAGGATAACAGGCATGCGGTCATGCACCGAGGCAATCAGCTCATTGGGCGTAGTCGTCAGAATCGTACAGGTGGAAAGTACTTTCCCCTCAGGACTATTCCAGTGCTCGTACAGTCCCGCAAAGCCGAACGGCCGCTCATCCGCGAGCCGGAAAGCAAACGGCGTTTTTTTACCTCCCTCGCGCTTCCACTCGTAAAATCCGTCCGCAATGATCAGGCAACGTCTTTGCTTGAAAGCAGAACGAAAGCTCGGCTTCTCGTGCGCTGTCTCAGCGCGGGCATTGATCATTTTATAGCCAATGCTTTCGTCCCTGGCCCAGGAAGGAATCAGCCCCCAGCGGAACCGGGCCAGATGCCTGCCCGTGCTGTCCGCGGTAACCGCCAGCACCGGTTGGCCGGGAGCGATGTTATAGCTCGGCTGTACCGCGAGGTCTCCGGGATCATCGAGCGAGAATTCCTCCAAAATACGCGACAGCGGAGAGAATTCGAAAAAACGTCCGCACATGCTGCACCTCGCTTTAGTTCAATAAGTATTCCTCAACATATGTAACGTTTCACAAACATACACTTTCCAAAATGACCCTAATGAACCTTACCTTTCCAAAACAACTCCAGAAAAATCTTACCCCTTCATGTTTCATGAGTAAAGACAGGTTTTAGTCACAAGTCACAAGTCTCTAGTCTCGAGTCTTCCCCCTTCCCACTTGCATTGTCCAACCCGCAACCCGCTAACCCCTATCCCCTGTATGTAAGTCTTGACATTAGTACGGACGTTCTAATACTATACAACCGATTTAAAAAACACAAGTACCAAAGGAGAAAACATGGGAGGCAAAAAACTCGATTTTGACTACATCCTCTACCGCATCCGCAGATTCTACCTCGCCAACAAGCGCATGCCTTCCTATTCCGAACTCGAGGGACTGCTTCACTACCAGTCCAAAGGCGCGGTCCGCTACGTCGTGGAACAACTCATCGATCATCAATTCATCGAACGGGATGACAAAGGCAAACTGCTCCCCAAAAACATGTGGAACGGCTATCCCCTACTCGGCAGCGTTCAGGCCGGGTTCCCTTCCCCGGCTGAGGAGGAGCTGCTCGATACCATCAGCCTGGACAGTTTCCTCGTTGAACACAAGGAAAGCACGTATCTGATCAGAGTAACCGGTGACTCCATGATCGAAGCGGGCATCCTGCCAGAGGATATCGTCATTGTCGACCGCAAACGCCAGCCCAAAAACAATGATGTCGTGGTCGCAGAGGTGGACAAAGAATGGACACTCAAATATCTTGAAAAAAAAGGCAAAAAAATCCGCCTCCTCCCTGCCAACAGCAAATACCCGCCTATTGAACCCAAAGAAGAGCTCAAAATCGGCGGGGTGGTCACCGGCGTAGTGCGGAAGTACTAACCCCATCCCCCTTCGCCTTCACGGCTTCGGAGGACAAGCCACCCTCCCCTTTCGCAAAGGGGAAGAACCAGTCCTAACAGTTAAACACCCACTCTTGGGGCAAGAGGGGGTAGGCCTGCCCGCCGAAGTCCCGTCATTCGACGGGACGAAGGAGGGGGGAGTTAATCTATCAGCCGTAGCATCGACGCAGGCGGGGGGAGTTAATGCCAACCCACGAATTCATCACGCTTCATTCCTTTCCCACCGCCATCCTCCACATCGATTGCGATGCGTTTTTCGCGTCGGTTGAACAGGCAATCCATCCCGAGTACCGCGGCAAGCCAGTGGTGACAGGCGGCGAACGAGGCATCATCGCCGCGGCCAGCTACGAGGCCAAGGCAAAAGGCATCAAACGTGGTGTCACCCTGCGCGAAGCGCTCAAAATCGATCCCCGACTCATCATCCTCCCGACTGACTACGAGACCTGCAGTTTGTTTTCCCGGCGTATGTTCGACATCATGCGCGCGCATACGAGCGAAATCGAAGAATATTCCATTGATGAAGGCTTTGCGGACATCACCGGCCTGCGTCGCGTCAAGCGTAAAACGTACGAGGACATCGCCCGCGGGATACAGCAGGACATCGAGCTCCAGCTCGGCATCACCGTCTCAGCCGGGCTCAGCCTGTCCAAAGGTCTGGCCAAGCTGTGTTCCAAGTTCCGCAAGCCGGCCGGCTTCACGGCCGTACCCGGTCGCTACATCCACATCCTGCTCGAGCGCACCCGGCTCGAGGACATCTGGGGCATCGGGCAGGCAAGCGCTGCCCTCCTCCACAAAAACGGCATGCGTACCGCACTTGATTTAGCCCGCTCAGAAGAGTGGCGCATCCGTAGGCTCCTTGGGAAGCTGGGAGTTGAAATCTGGCATGAGCTCAACGGCCGTTCCGTTTACCCAGTCGACCCCCGGCATAAAGATTCCTATCAGTCCATTTCCAAATTCAAGACTTTTTCACCACCGACGACAGACAAGCAACAAGTCAAAGCTTTTCTCCTGCGCAATCTCGAGTCAGCCTGCATCAAGGCAAGACGTTACTCGCTCGCCGCGCAGGAAGTGCACATCACCCTGCGCACCCAGGACTTCCGGCATTTCAGCCTCGGCGCCCATCTCAACCGTGCCAGCGCCAACCCCATGGAGCTTGCCAAAGTCGTAGATCCCCTGCTTGACAAAATTTTTCAACCCAACCAGTTCCGGGCCACGGGCGTGGTGCTCACCAAGCTCATTTCCGATGACTGCATCCAGCTAGCGCTCTTCTCTGACCCAGTCAGGATCGAAAAGTTTGAACAGGCTGCCCGAATCATCGACCTGATCAATGCCAAGTATGGCAAGCACACCCTGCACATCGCCTCAAGCCTGGCAGCAGACAAACAGCATACCGGCCAGCGCGGACGCCTGCCTGAGCGTAAGACTACCCTGCTCAAAGGCGAGACTGCCCGCCAGCGGCTCAAATATCCCATGGCGCTTATCGAGGTCTAAAGGCTATTTCCCTGCCTTGAGGCTGTCGCGGATTTCGCGCAGAAGCAGGATATCCTCGCCAACCGGCGCTGGAGTTTCCTCCTGTTTTTTCTGGAACCGATTCACCTGGCGGATGACGATGAAGATGGCGAAGGATATGATCAAAAAGTCGATAATGGAATTGATGAACAGTCCGTAATTCAGCGTTACCTCAGCGCTGGTCTCGGTTGTCTGCTTCAGGATAATCACGAGATGGGAAAAATCAACTCCCCCGAGCAGTAGACCGATCGGTGGCATGATGATATCCGCGACAAATGAACTGACGATTTTTCCAAATGCCGTACCGATGACCACGCCCACGGCCAAATCAAGGACATTGCCCCGCACGACAAACTTTTTAAATTCTGCGAACATACATTCTCCTTGCTAAAAGGATACTACTCCGTAGCCTATGCTTCCCTGACATACCTGTCAAGATTATGCAATCAGAAAAGGACTCCCGGTTACGGGAATCCTTTCGACTACGAGAAAAAAAACCGATCAGCGATTGCTGTCTGCTGCCCTGCGGAAGAACAAATAGGCAACCACGCCACCGGTCAAGGCGGTGAGCAGTTGGGGATAGCTCATAGCTATAAGGATCGGCTGGGGCAATGCTACCTGCCGGGTAACGATGGTATGCGCCATAACGTACAGGAATGAAAATTTAAGCAGACTTCCAGCCGCAATGCCTACCAGAGGGTGCACCCGTTTGAGCAAACTATAGGTGATGACCATTAGCGCGTTGCCCATGATGATGAATGGAATCATGGGAGCAATCGCCGCGGTAAACGGTCCGAACAGCGCGCCCTTCATCAGAGCGGAAGTCGCGGAAAAAGAACCCGCGATGATAGCGCTGTCAGCGCTGACAGTCATGGCGGTCGCGAAAAGAATAAAATTGACCAAGGTCCCGGTGACTGACTGACTGAAACCCATCATAGGGATAATCAATGCGCCCGCAACACTCAGCATGGTCAGGAGGGCCTTTTTCGATACCACAGTCTGCTCAACTGTCTTGGCCTGCATAAATCCTTCGTACATACCTTTTCCTCTATTAAAATGTAATAAGAACAAATAACACGCACTAGTACTATACATCTTTTTTACTTATTGACAAGGACTTCCCCCACATAACAGAAAAAAAGGAGCAATTCGAACAGATCGAAAAGCTACTTTGAAGCTCTCCCCCGATCAATTATTGCTTGACAGAATAAATGCTTCCAGCGCGCCTTTGGCTGAGACAGTGTACTCACCTGCACTCAGACCTCTAACCTCTAGGTCAACCGTCGTCTCATACGGCTCGATCACCTGAATGCACATAAGATTTGGATCACGTTGAGTTAAGACAAAAAGGTTAAAAGTATTGTCCTCGCGCTCCTGCAAAACCTCGGTCAATCTGGTACAGGGATCCGGCAAATTGCCCCGCAACCATACCTCTACCTGTACTGGGTAGCTTTCCATGACCTGTATCTCCATTTCCTCTACCATCGCTTCACCGGTCACATGCCCGTCGAGCGAGTCCTCGGACAGCAATCCAGTTTCATCAGTCTTGCTCCCGATGCGATCGGTATCGGGTGTCTCGGCTGTTGTCTGACAAGCAGTCACAAAAATCAGACCGCAGGTTATGAAGATAACAAGTTTTCCAGACATACTGTTCCTGTTACTCATGGGAAATTTATTTACAATTCCAGATACGACAATCCACCCTCGGTCCCGAACCATACCCCCGCTTCAGTCGCCTCGATGGCCCACACATTGTCCGAGGCAAGTCCGTCTTCGGCCGTATATGCGGTCCAGTTATCACTGTCATAGGAGCACGCTCCCTCCCCACCAGCGACGTCCTGACTGCCGAACCAGAGAGTACCGTCCGGCGTCAGCTCTATATCGCGAATGTAGGCACTGCACAATCCTTCCCTTGTTCCGTACTGATTCCAAATCCCGTCCTGATACCGGAACACTCCTTTGCCGTAGGAGGAAAACCAGAGCGCGCCCTCCTGGTCGACAACGATGTCGTAAATCGTCTCAGTGCCCCGTTCGTGGCTCCATTTTCCGCCCTCGTACCGGTACGCCCCATCGAAGGTTCCGACCCAGAGTGAACCGTCCAGAGCCTCAGTTATCGCATAAACATCGTCGCTTCCCAATCCACCGGCAGACGACTTGATTTGCGACCATTTCCCGTTTTCAAAAACAAAAATACCGTCCCCCTCGGTCCCGAACCAGAGTGAACCATCAGCACGCTCGCAGGAGGAAGCGATCCAGGCACTCATGCCGTATGACCCGACCGGAAGATCATGAACATCCCACTTGGGTTCAGCATAACGCGCCGCCCCTCCGGTACGGAAACCTGCCCAGACATCCCCGGAACCTGTCACGAGCAAATCCCAGACATCGAATTGCTTCAAGCCTTGAGCTGAGCCGTACTGCTCCCAGTCACCCTCTGCATAACGCGCTACTCCGGCTCCCCCGGTCCCGACCCACAATCTGCCCTCATCATCCAGCGCCAGAGCCTGCACCGGATTGGCGGGCAAACCGTCCGCAATCGTGTGGGTTTTCCATTCCCCGTCCATATACCCGCTCACTCCGCCCCGGTAACTGCCAAACCAGACCGTACCCTCGGGGCTGACAGCCGCTCCGAATACCGGTTGTCCAAGGTCAATCTGACCGCCAAACGCAAAGCTGTTGGCCGGGCTGTCAGGATCTGTAAAACTCTTCCACTCACTCCCGTCGTAGCGAACCACCTCGCTCATCCCCCCGATCCAGACGTTGCCTGCAGGATCGATGACGAGAGAACGCGGTTGAATACGTACACCCTCATCATAGCTGTAGGCAGTCCAAGAGTCATCCTTGTATTGATATGCACCGTTCGAAGAAATTGTCCAGACCGTGCCGTCCGGCGCGACTGCAATGTCAAACAATTGATCAGGTAATCCAGATTCCTTACCCCACTGCCGCCAGTCTGACCCGTCATACCGAGCTACCCCTGCCCAGGTACTGCACCAGAGCGACCCGTCCTCTGCCCGGGCGATGCCAGTGATGTAATCCTGCCAGGTGCCGTCACGGTTATGCTTGCGGAACTTCCCACCTTCGTATTTACTCAATCCGCTCCCGGTACCGACCCAAAAATCATCTCCAAACACAGCAAAAGTATTCACTGCATCGCTCGCCAGTCCGTCCGACGTATCAAACGTTTTCCAGTCAGAACCATCATAACGGGCTATCCCGTTCAAGCCAAACGATACCCATACATGCCCCTCCTGATCCACAGCCACTGCATACAAGCTATTGGATGGCAATCCATGTACTGTCGTATAGCGGGCAAATGATCCGGTATTAACATCCCACTTCACCAGACCGCCGCTGTTCACTGTCCAGAGATATCCCTCCTGGTCAAATATCATATCCTCGATGCGGTTCGTTGAATTCACAAACGCGGTCCAGCCCTCATGCGTGACAGGCGGCTGCGCGAGGGAACTCGAATCATCCTGATCCGTGTCTGCTGGCAATCCCGGAAGTTTTCCTCCTGAGCGGGTATACAAAAAAATACCGAGTCCTCCAACCAACACCAACATCACGAAAAGGACAATGATCAGAGAACGGTTCTTCAGCATAACGGACTCCTGAAAATAGCTGGAAAAACAACGCTAGTATAGTACCAAACAAACCTGCGCGACAACTAATGCACCAACAGTCTATGTGCAGCCGCTGCCTGCATCGAAGCTCATTGCTACACTATCTTGGGTTTGCTAGTATGCGTATGCCTACACCAAATATGGAGCACCCATGCGCATGCACCTCCCCATCATCCTCGGCATCGCCCTGCTGACTGTCGTCGGCTGCGAATCAGACAAAAAAACTGAACCTGCTGATCAGAACACGCCTGCAGCTGCAGAACAAAAAGCAGTATCCTCAAGCACTCCGGATCTCATCCGGGACGGTTGGTACGATTACAAAACCATGCTCCTAAGCGACACAGAAGTACCGGCAGGATATGAGATATGGACCGACGGCATGTTCGGCGGAGGGAGAGCGACCGATCGTTATGCCCGATTTTCACAGACTATGGTCATGCCTGACAGAAGCAAGACAAGCGGTGGCACGCTCTATCTGACCATCCAGACGCTCATCGCGGATGATCCGGAACTGCTCGACAAATTCCTCACTGAGATAGCTGGAGATGGTTCGCGGCTGCACACCATCCTCGACAATCCGGACAATGACATCAACCTGGTGGTCAATCCCGCGGCCTGGATCCGCACTGAGCATGCAGTTGTCTTTATGATCTCCGAGCGCATGTGGGACGAACGCAGCTGCGTATCCGAGGCAGACTGCGACGCGCTCAGCAACATCGGCCGCAGTCTGAATGGGGATGAGCTCGCTATCTTGCAGACCCTCAAGGATAAGTATGTCCCAGCCACCGGCGAGCTGGTGGAAGAATGGCAGTGGTCGTACAAGGGATTATAAAAATCTCAGTGCTCTCTGCGTACTCTGTGGTGAATTATGCATTAACAGTTTATAAGCGTGCTAATTCAAACATACTATAAAAGCCTCCTGCACCATAGCGGAGGCTTTTTAGTTTAAGTGAAAAAACTGCCCGGGAATTGCCAGTATGCTGAAGCTATTTCAATATGGGACACTTGCAGCGCGGACAGTGATCAACCGAACTCTCGACCCGCTGGGCGCAGGCAATGCAAAACAGATGGCTGTCGTGCGACTTGTCATATTTTTCCAGAACATTGAAGCCCTTGTGGTGGCGTACTCGTTCGTTGATCTGGAAATAGTTATAAAACGTATCGTTGTTTTCCTGGCGGATAGTCTTTGTCTTGCCGTTATCGCATTTGATTTTGATTTCATACACCCAGAAGGTCGTGGATGTACTGGAATCATCATCATACCGCACGCGCTTAGAAACTTTTTTGTCTATAACCACTCCATCCCAGCTCTTATCGCGGCTCCGCGCCAGATTGGTCAGGAATGCGATAGCCACGAACATCCCCCCGATGCCCAGTCCGTAGTAGAGCGACTGCGGCATGGCGAGCTCGCCGCTTTTTTCCCCGTAGATCGGGAACCCGATCACTGCGGCTGCAAAGAGGATGAAGGAAAAAATATATGCCCAGCGGCTGGAATTTTTGAGATATTTGGCAAAAGCCGGATCTGTGATCCGCTCGGACCAGCCGACGAGATTGGACGCAGGCTGTATCACCGGGCTGGGAGCTGCAGCGACCGGCTGGGCTTGAGGCTGGCTTGCTGCCGGTTGCACTGCCTCAGCAGATATAGGTTCCTGAACCTTGCCGCAGCCGGAGCAAAACTTGGCATAGTCAGGCAGTGAACGTCCGCACTGGATGCAAAACATGATGACCTCTTGGTATTAGAGTCAATAAACCGGACAGCTACACCATATCACTAGTACCTGTTTTCCCGCAACAAAAAAACTCCCTGCTTACAGGAAGTTTTATTCATAAAATGCACCATCTGGAACTCGACCCTAGATCTTTTGGCCTGGATACAGGATGTCGTGGGGAGCTATCGTGCCGATGGCAGAAGAAAAGCTGATGCGGTCTCCTGAGTTACTACGGTGTAGTGACTTCCAGGGTATGATTCTAGGAATACCTTCGGTGCATTGACTTTCGTTTTGGCGTTCAACTTGCATTCAAAAGCGTTCAATTGTCCTTTTACTTCTTCGATCAGATCAATCTCCTGTTGATCATAGGTCCGCCAGAAGTAGTAATTGGCATTTTTCTGATGATGAAAGCACATTTTAAGCCGTTCAGAAATGCAGTAATTCTCCCAGAGTGATCCGGCATCATTTCGGAGCATAAGAGGGTTGTGATTCTGAATAAGTGCATTACGAATACCTAGATCCCAGAAGTATATCTTGGTGGATTTAGTGATCTCCTTGCGCAGGTTTCGGCTGAAAGCGGACAGGCTGAAGACCACATAGGTCTTTTTGAGAAGTTCTACATAGCGCTGCACGGTGACTGTATTCAGTCCGAGTTGAGTGCCGATCTCGGAGAAGGACACTTCCGAGCCTATTTGCAGAGCGAGCAACTGCAGTATCTTGAGTAGTTGCTCTGGCTTCTTGATCCGTTCATATTCAAGGATATCTTTATACAAATAATTGCTTGATAGTTTTTGGAGATACAGATCTTTTTCGGTGTCACTTAAGCTGACAATATCGGGGTAGCTGCCGAAGCGAAGGTAAGAATCAAGTTGGCTTTGTATTTCGATAGGATTGCTTTGGGAAAGGATTTCTTCGTAGGAAAGCGGAAGGAGAAGATAGTCCATGACTCTTCCGGTCATAGGTTCACTGATAGTATTTGCCAGTTCAAAGCTACTCGAACCGGTAGCAATGATTTGAGTCTCTGGTAAGTAGGTATGGAGTATTTTAAGCACGAGACCGATGTCTCGTACTCGTTGAGCCTCGTCTAGCACTAGGAGTGAAGCATCACCAATGAACTGTTTCAATTTGATCTCATCCTGTTGCTGCAGCGCCTCACGATTTCTGATGAGATCGCAATCCAGATAGAGAGAACCTTGTGGTTCCTTTTCTAGAATGGAACGCACAAGCGTAGTTTTCCCTACCTGTCGTGCTCCATAAATGACGATCACTTTGCCTTTGCGCAGCTGTTTCTCAATGATAGGCTGTAGTGTCCTTTGGTACATATCGTATCCGTATAATATTAATAATTAGCTAAATTCATTTATCATAATATACACAATTTTAACTGAGGGCAAGTATTTTCAGGTTGCGGCAGATGCCGTACCTATTTGTCTCCTTCTGGGGCTCGAACTCGGTTTCATGACTTTACTATGCAATAGTTGAGGGCAGGTGTCTAAAAGTGGGCAATAAAAAATCCCCAAGTTTTATCTTGGAGATTTTTTGGTGCGCCACGTCGCTCGCGAGCGACGTGGTGAGCCGAATATTCGAGGATACGAATTCGCTATGGGAGCATCTGGACAAACTAGAAACATTCTGGCGGAGTCTGGAGGCAGTAGAAAATTATTATTGCTAAGCTGATCCCCATCCCAACGTATCATCAGCTTTTGTTTGTTCAACCTTTGGACACATTCTTAAATACCTAGTTGTAAAGTTGCACTAGGTTGTTAACAAATCGGGAAACATATCGGTAGGATTAACGATAAAGATATCTGGCTCTTTAACAAACCATTCCATCGTAACTTGATGCGGGGTTTTCTTTCCCAAGACACGCAATCGCCTGCACC
>JAKQHK010000107.1 GCA_029573015.1 bacterium | reverse complement strand
AGTGCATAGCGGCGCACCACGAGAAAGATGCCAAGCAACGGGGCTACAACGCCGATGAGCATGCCGGCAAGGAAAGCCCGTTGCATAAATCCGTAGGAAATTATTTGAAAAAAATCAGGCATACTCCCTATACTCCTTGCTAAGGGTGCGTGTGGAGGATATGTTCATGCGTCACTGCATGCACGGCATGTTGGTGGATCATTTCCAGGTATGTTTGCTTGGAAAACTGCTGACGCGGCACATTGCAGACCATCTGCCCCTGCAGACAGAGCACCCGGTCCACTTCCTGGCTGATCATATCCACATCATGTGAAACGAGCAGAATTGTTAGATGATGACTCTGATGCAAATCGCGCAGATAGGCATAAAAATCATGCTGTGTCTGGACATCAACCCCGGCAAACGGCTCGTCCAGAATCAACACTTTTGGTTGGCAGACGAGCGCCCGGGCGATGAATACCCGCTGCAGCTGCCCGCCGGACAGGGAGGTGATGATCCGATCCGTAATATCGGTAATCCGGGCATGTTCCAGGACGTGCTGTATCCGCTCCTTTCTGATTGATTCCGTTAACTGCCTTGCCGTACTGCCCGTAAAACCAGATTGTACGACCTCCCGGACGCTCGCCGGGAAATATGCCTGCCCCTGCAGGATGCGCTGCGGCACATACCCGATGGCTGCCTCCTGGATAAATGCTTTGGGTGGCAATCCATACCACCGCACGCTCCCCTTCTGCGGCTGCAGCAAGCCAAGCAGCAACTGCACTAATGTCGATTTTCCCCCGCCATTGGGACCGATGATACCGATATACTCCCCTGCTTGCACAGCGAACGTGATATCCTGCAAGGCATCACGTTCCCCATAGCGGTAAGACATATCCTGTACTGACAACACTACGTCCGAGCGAACCGCATCATCGTTCATCTTCTGCCTCCTCCGGCTTTCTGACATTTTCGGCAAGTACCATAAAATTCAAGCGTATGGCGGCTAATACTGAAATCATGATGTATAGCTAGCTCTTCCTCAAGCTGGCAAAGCTGATTGGCAATAGGCACGCAGGTGATCGCATGACACTGCTCACAGACGAGATGATGGTGATGATCTGTCTGCATCTCGTATCTTTTTTTTCCGTCACCGATATCCAGTTCGGAAATCAAATTGCATCTGGCTAGACGGCTAACTTCCCGATAGAGCGTCGTTTTATTGGGATAAAGCCGCCTGTCTGCCAACTCTCGCGCGATATCCGGAACAGCCAATGGGTTATCTGCGTGCTGAAATATCGCCACTAATTCTCTCCGGATCCTCGTGTTGCGCAAACCCAGACGCTGTAATTCGTGAATAATTGCCTGCTGTTTCATGTCTTCCTGATATTAATGCAACCAAGTTGCATTATACAGATTTATCTCCGAATAACAAGCTTTCTGGCTAATACACCCGTAAACAGACAACGGGAGTTTGCATAACAATCAGCAAACTGTCACTGTGAGCGAAGCGCGTCAGCCTCAGCACATGGCTTGAGCTGGTGTCAACGCCAATTTCCACGCTCACGGACGTTCGCTTGCATTCCATAACAGGCAGCATGACACAATGGGAACGGATACCCAATTTTTTATGAAGCATGCCACCTGTAAAAGGTCGAAGTTAAGCCGGTTATTGTAAAGCAATCGTTGGGCAAAGCTTGGGTTGAGTAGATAAA
>JAKQHK010000085.1 GCA_029573015.1 bacterium | reverse complement strand
TGCCTTTTTTGATCAGCTCACAGCTGAAGGCTAACTGCTGGCACCGCAATTCAGCATATCCTGGTAAGCTACAAAGCCATGTCTAACCCAGACTGCTTCGTTCCTCGCAGTGACATGCATGTTCCTCGTGTCATTGCGAGCGAAGTGCCTGCCCCGTATTGAATAGCACGGGGAAGCAATCCGCGTCGATACGCTCCTATGATGTGAAGCTGACAGCTGACAGCTAACCGCTCACAGCTTAAGACGTATTGACTTTATACTGATACATGCTAAACTCGAATTGTTAATTCCGACTCATTTCCTCGGAATTAATTTTAATACCAAAACTCGCTAACTTGCAAACACGCCAACTCGTTAATTTATAAACAGCTATTTTATGAAGCTCACGACTGCCGAAGGCTATGCATTACGCGCCATGGTTTTCCTCGCAAAACGCTGCCAGGAAGGCAATGCTTTTTCCCTCAGTGAAATCGCTGAGCAGGAACAGCTTCCCCTTTCGTTTCTTGAACAGATATTTATCGGTCTTAAAAAAGCGAAGTTAGTCAAATCTGTACGCGGTGCTCATGGAGGCTATACGCTGGCTAATCAGCCAAAGGATATTAACACTCTAAAAGTCATCGAAGCAGTTAGTGGTAAAAGCTCCATGATTGACTGTAACAGAGACTTTTGCTCAGCAGGCAATTGTGCAGTCGCTCCTTTTCTCACTAAACTGCAACTTACTATAGAAAAAACGCTCCGAGACACTACCCTCGCTGATCTAACCAACTGATCAAAGAATCAAAAATCAAGAATCAATAAATCAAGAATCAATGAATCAATGAATCAAAAGATAACAAACAAGATCTACTCATAATTCATGGTTCTATATTCTATATTCTATATTCTATTTTCTAAACTCGTTACCCGCCAACCCGCAACTCGTAACCCACTAGCACCTCACACCTTTCACCTCACACCTTATGCGCAGCCCGCTAACCCGTAACTCGCAACTCGTCAACCCATTAACCCGTTAATAGTGAATCGGCAATCCATGAATAAAACAGTATATTTAGACCACGGTGCCACTACTCCGACTGATCCCCAGGTGGTTGAAGTCATGAACGCAATTTATCTGACTGATTTCGGCAATCCCTCCTCAGCGCATCAATTCGGGGCAACCGCGCGCAAGCATCTGGCACAGGCACGCGCAACCATAGCCGCAAGAATCAACGCGTATCCTGAAGAGATTATCTTTACCTCGGGCGGATCGGAATCAGACAACTGGGCGCTGCGTGGAGTCGCCTATGCTAACCGCACAAAGGGCAAACATCTGATCACCACAGCGATTGAGCATCCGGCCATACTCGATACTGCCAAACAGCTAGAGAAAGAAGGATTCACTGTTACCTATCTCGGCGTGGACGCTGATGGTCTTGTCAGGCTGAACGAACTGGAAGCAGCCATCACCCCGGAAACCACTCTCGTCTCGATCATGGCTGCTAACAACGAAATCGGTACCATACAGGATCTGGCAGCTATCGGCGAGATCTGCAAAAAGCATGAAGTCTACTTCCATACTGATGCTGTTCAGGCATTAACCAAAGCGCGACTGGATGTGAAAGCGATGCATATCGATCTCATGTCGCTTTCGGGTCACAAGATTCACGGGCCAAAAGGTATTGGCGCTCTGGTGATAAAAAAAGGAACCAGACTCGACAAGTTTATTCGCGGCGGTCATCAGGAAATGGACAAGCGGGCAGGCACGGAAAATGTCCCGGGCATCATTGGCTTTGCCAAAGCTGTCGAGCTGGCAACTGCCGAGCATGTAGCCTACATGCAAAAGCTGCGCGATCATTTCATCACCCGCGTGGAAAAAGAAATCCCTGATGTCAAGCTTAACGGTCCTCGCAGTGATAAACGACTGGTGAATAACGCCAACTTTTCATTTCAGTATATCGAAGGTGAAGGGATCCTCCTCCACCTCGACATGCACGGTATTGCTGTTTCAACCGGTTCCGCCTGTTCGTCCCAGAACCTCGAACCCAGTCATGTTTTAACTGCTATTGGTCTTGATCACGACATGGCGCACGGCTCTATCCGTTTCACGCTCGGCAGGGAGAACACGCAGGAAGAACTTGATTTCACCGTCGACCGGCTCAAGGAAGCGATTACCAAACTGCGTGCTTTTACTGCCATGAAAGCCGAAAAAATCTACGATGCGAGCGAACACGATCACCATTAAACCAACTCGTTAACCCGCAAACCCGATAACTCGTTAATATTTAATAGAATAACCAAAGATCTAGGATATTTAGTAGGAGTAACTATGTATATTGATGAATACACCGACGAAGTTAAAAAACACTTTCTCAACCCGCACAATGCCGGGAGCATTAAGCCGGATGAACTTAAAGAGGGAGAACTGCTGGTCACCGGCACAGTTGGAAATCCTGCCTGCGGAGACCTGCTCACCATGTACCTCAAGGTACAAGACAATGTGATTCTGGATTGTAAAGTCGAAACATTCGGGTGCGCCTCAGCGATCGCTTGTTCATCGATAACCACGGATATGGCGAAAGGGAAAACAATTGAGGAAGCGAAACAGATCAGCAAAAAAGATGCCGCCGATGCCCTGGGCGGTTTACCACCGATTAAAATGCATTGTTCCAATCTCGCTGCCGAAGCTTTACATAAAGCCATAGATAATTATGAAAAAGGAGTAGAGACCGTGACCAAAGACACTGCCGCACCCGCGGCTGAGACCACTCAACCGCCTAAACCGCAAAACGGCGCCATAACCAAAGACATGGCGATCGGAGACATCATCCAGGCGAAGCCAGAAGCTGCCGAAATCATGATGCGCCATGGCCTGCATTGCATCGGTTGCCATGTAGCTACCTGGGAGTCACTGGAACAGGGCGCACTTGCTCATGGCCTGGCTCCTGAAAAAGTTGAAGCCATGGTCAAAGAAATCAATACGCTGAAGTAAAGTTGTTCAGTGCTCCGCATAAAAAAAGACACCATTCCAGGTGTCTTTTTTTTGTGCTAACTATTCGTTATTACTCAGTAAATCTGAGGATGAGCTCGTGATCAGTAAAACTGTATTGTTCCCCGTCCCATACATAAATTTCCCGATAGAGCTGGTCCTTGCCCTCAGAATCCTGTTCGATCGGACCGGTGATAAAACTGATCGCATCAGGACCTGCATCACTAACCGCGCCCAGCTGGACTTCGTATACCCGGCTGGTAGCAAGGGCTTCATCCGACTTCCAGTAAGCTATCTCGGTATTCTCACCCTGATGCGAACCGCCCGAAAGCACCATAACCTTCGGTCCCTCGTCGCTGTACTGGTAGATGTTCACAAACCCGCTCCCGTCTCCCTGTGCGGTCCAGACGACGATCTCATATGTGCCATCCCCATTCCTGTCGCTGGCTTCCAGCTCAACCACCCGCGTCCCGGGTATAACTTCGTCCCAAATAACCTTATATTCATACTCCTTAACCCCAAGGGTAAGCAATTTGGCAGTTGAGTCCTGATTGTACCCGATCACCACTTCATTGTATTCATCGTCATTCATTTTTGACCACCAGTACCTGACGAGCGAACCGCCCTCGGGCAAAAGATCCTTCATCTCATCCATAGTCGGGACAGTCACCTCCTTGGGTTCGACTACTTCAGGCTCGCCAGCATCTGTTTCTGTATCCTCGAGTGTGGGAGTTGCTGACGGCTGCGTTTCATCTGTTACCAAAGGCGTAGTATCTACTGGTTGATTATCAGTATCTGATCCGGTATCACTGGTTGTTGTGTCGGGAGTAACCAGCTTGTCTGGTAAAACAGAAGTATCAGTTGCGGTTTGTTCCGCATCATCACCTCCCGTATCCATCATCCGCATCCCAACCCAGACACCGCCAATGGCAAGCGTCACAGCGCAGGCAATTGCAAAAAAAAGAATGCCATAGTTCCTGTCCGATGGTGTATTTCGCATAGTTGTCTTTCACGTTAATTGGACAAAGCGCTGATCACGGCAATCAAGTCACCATAGGCGCACTGGTCCCAGCGTGCCAGCTCCAATTTTTCCCTGAGATACGTATACCCAGCCTGAACGACTGGCCCTTTTACTCCATCGCGCTGAAGCAGCATCAAAGCTTTGGCAGTACAACCGATATCCGTCCCATCCTTAACAGAGGTATGCCAGGATCCGTTTTCATGCTGGGTATCGATCAAATAGCGTATGGCGCGCTGACCAACATTTGATTTGAAATAATTGCTGTACCCATACAGCCCAAAAAGCGCATCAGCCGTGACCAGCGGATCAGATCCGCTGCCTTCAGCAGCGCTGAATCCTCCGTCCTCATTCTGAACACCTGCCAGCCACTCAAACGCCATATCCTTCTGGCGCATATAACTGTTTTCCAGTCTGCCCAGCAGGCGGAGTACCTCACCGGTAGCGCGGACATTCGGCTGATAGATATTGTCATTGACCGGAAAAGCGCCTTTTTCCTTCTGGCGGTTCACCAGCCAGACCAATCCCTTCTGCACGGATTCACTGATCACATCCAGTCCGCTCATCAGGAACGCCCGCAGAACGACCGCTGTTATCCTAACTTCCTCCACATCATATCCGTTTCCCCATTTGCCCTTTTCTTCCTGCACCTGATACAGGTAGGTCAGGGCTTTTTTTATGAGATCCCGATTAGTTGCTGCTTTTTTCAAACGGTGAAAAAGTATAACCATTTCCGCTGTGATCAGTATATCCCCCCCCTGTCCCGCGCATGCCGGAAAAGCACCATCCACAAACTGCTGCTGTTTAAGAAAATGTAGGAAATTTTCACTTTGTAACGCCATATCCCCTCGCGGTTATATTTATCAAGGTATATTTACTCTATCCTCCAGCGAATGTCAAAATCAGGGACACCGCCTTGGTCAGCATCAAACAGACCAGATGATTTTGTCATCCTCCGGCATGGTATGACAATAGTGCTGCATCGCCTCGATATACATACGTTTAGCACGGGATGAATACACCAAAAAACGGATCTCTGTAAAACAGTCAAACGCATGAACCCAAGAGCAAACAGCCTGGACAGCAATCGCGGCAGCCTCCGACAACGGGTATCCATATACACCCGCTGATATGGCGGGGAATGCTATAGTCTGTACACCGCGCTCCGCAGCGACTTCCAGACAACGCGCATAACAGCTGCGCAGCAATTCTGCTTCCCTGCCCTGTTCCTGCCCATAGCGTGGTCCAACCGTGTGGATGACATATTTCGCAGGAAGCAGATAACCTCGAGTGATTTTGGCCTCGCCTGTCTGACAACCATGTAAACCCCGGCATTCCTCGAGTAATTCCGGCCCGGCTGCGGCATGAATAGCTCCATCCACCCCTCCCCCGCCGAGCAGCGTCGGATTGGCAGCATTGACAATCGCATCCACCTGCTGTGTGGTGATATCACCTAAAACTAGAGTAAAGCGTGTCGGCAATTGAACCCCTGCTCTAAGACTAAAGTCATGTTGCCAAGTCAGGTGAATTATAAGAATATACAGACAGCAGACGCAAGCAGGTCATCCATGTATTCGTTCCTGACAAACAAAGCATTCACCATGCATAAACAATTTTCCAAAAAAAATAAAATCACAATCAGCCTCGCGGTGCTTATGCTTGCAGCGCCTATGTTCGTTAACTGCATACGAGATGCCTTCGAGTCTCCTCTGCCTGCCAGCGCCGCCGAACTGACGACTGATGCCACGCTGACACCAGACGAAGACCCGATCCAAGCTCTGGCAAGTATTGATGACTTCGAACGCTACACTACTGACTGGGCAACCGTTTCCTCTGGCGGAACTACTCAAGCATCCTGTGTATTTGCGGAAGACATGTCCTATACCGGAACGCGGAGCCTCCATTTTTCCTACACCATTAACCAAAATAACTGGGCGCGCTGTGAGAAGCGTATACAGCCCGACAGTATTAATCTGCAAGCTGGTGACGGTATCGGTCTGTGGCTGCGCGCCTCGCTTGCTGGAGAGCCATATGCCATCGTCATCCAGGCAGAAAACAAACAGTATTTCCAACATACTATGACTTCCATCGAGGATGGAGAACGCTGGATGCTGCATTTCTTTTTCTGGGAGGGCTTCCAGGCAGAGGATGGAAGCAGACTCGATGTCAGCCGGATCGAATCCATCGGCATCCAGACCGGCAGCACCGAAGGTCCCACCGAGACATCCATCCGGATCGACAACATTGAACTGGTTCGACGCGTCAGTACTCCGATCGCACCAGTGGTTTCCTTGAACACCAAACCAGCCGGACCAGCCCCCCGGGAAGAAGATCCGCAGGGTACTACCTATGTCATCATCATCCTCAGCATTTCCGTCATCATCACCCTGCTCCTGCTCATCATCCACAAGCACAGCCATAGAGACCGCCGCGATATGGATGACTTCGGCATGTATCTTCGGTAAAAAAATCACCGCTGTTACTGTCAGTTACTTCTGCAGTTCCTGCATATCTTTCAAAACTTCGTCGGCATGATCTGCGGGCTTGACGCTGGCATAGACCTTCGCAATCCTGCCCTGCGGATCGATAAGGTAGGAAATGCGTTTTGTCCCCAGAAACTCTTTTCCCATGAACGTCTTGGGGCCCCAGACATCATAGGCTTTGACAACCCGTTTATCGGTATCAGCGAGCAGGGAAAACGGCAGTGCATGCTCAGCGGCAAATTTGGCATGGCTGGCGACAGAATCAGTACTGACTCCGAGGACTATCGCGTCCAGTTTCTGAAAACCGCCATAGCTGTCCCGCAGGGTGCAGGCTTCGGTCGTGCAGCCGGGCGTGCTGTCTTTGGGATAAAAATAGAGCAGTACCCATTTCCCCCGGTAATCATCCAGCCTGTGCTCTACACCTTTCTGGTCCGGAAGCTCAAAAGCAGGAGCCTGTGCACCGATAGCTAACGGCATGATCAACCTCCATGTTTACTTTGATGAATGAGCAAATCATTTGACTATCTGGTATATACGGCAGTAGTGTACCATATGTTTTACAAACAGACTGCATGCGCCTGTGTCATCATTTAACTGTCAGATAATCCATGCCACCCCGCATACCTGATATGCGCGAACGTCGTGCATCACAACTGAAAAACGTTCCCTCGCTTCCCGTATATATCCTGCTATTCTTTTCACTCCACATCCTCCGGGTTTACCTTGAATACGACCTGCAGGTTATTCCTCAGGGCACGCTCCCGCTTGCCCTGCATCTGCTACCGCTTATGAAAATAGTAACCTGGACTCTGCCGGCGCTGGTATTCATCAAGTATTTTCTCAAACAACCTATCCTCACGTATCTTAAATTAGACAGCGGGATACTCCATGGCATTGCCTGGGGTCTGCTGGCTGCCGCTCTGCAGCTGATCCTCATTGAATTACCCGGCGACTACTTCTTCGGCGACCGGACCATGCACTTTACGCTTGATACCAAAGCGCTGATCAATGCTGTGCTCCTCGTGGGTTTCATCGAGGAAATTCCCTTCCGGGGCATCATGCTGCAGGAACTCAGCAAGCGAACACTCTTCTGGAAAGCGAACACACTAACCGCCTTCCTGTTCATGCTCATTCACATCCCGGGCTGGATATGCATGCACTCACCGATCCGCATGCCAACCCTTGTATCGATATTCATGCTGGGATGGGTTTTCGGTTGGCTGGTGCGCAAGTCTGATTCGCTCTGGGCGAGTATCATCTTTCATTCGTGTAATAATCTTTTTTCCCTAATGATATTTTCGCTTTAATATTTTTTATTCAATAATGCACGGGTAGATGATACGCATTGTATTTGTTAGTACCGCTTTTTTGGCTTTGTTTTTTTGTACTCTCAATTGCTTTTCGAAGATTGATCGATCACTTGTATATTTGCAAACTGACCAAGGTAAACTGGTAAAAAATCATTCGAGGCAACTGAGATATTTCAACCAAAAATTCTATTATACGCAAATTAGAGCGTGTACGAATTCGAGTGATTGTATACCAAGCTGCTCGGCAGAGGACTGTTTCAATCAAGTATTAATCAGTGATTGTTTCGCCCCAGTGGAATTCGTTTGTGCATGCAGTAATTATCAGTGTACTGCCCGTTAGCATCGTTTCGCCAGGATTTTCCTTTTATATACTCATAAAGATTCACCAACCTGTATTGTCCAAGGTGAATACGCCGCTCATCAACGACTCTAGCTCCGCACGTTAAAAATCCCGGCACCACTTCATGGCACGCGGCAGTTCAGCGATCAGATCGGCAGCATCATACATATACCCTGCTCGTTCATAGAGCCGATCACCGGAAAAACCATTGAGGAAAACAGCTGCCCGCGCTGCCAGAAACAGATCATTGGTACACGCTAGCGCGGCTGTCAACCCGGCGAGCACATCGCCTGTCCCTCCTTTGGTCATGCCGGCATTGCCGGTCAAATTCACTTTCAGCTCTGCACCGTTACTAACATAATCCTTTTTCCCTTTGAGTGCGATGATGCAACCATATTTTTTGGCCATGGCCAGCACCTGGGAGCGACTTGCCGCGCAGCCGAAAATCGCCTTGAATTCAGGGCGATGCGGTGTAATGATGCAATTCGATCCGAGCAACCGGGGGTCAACGAGATGAAGCGCATCGGCATCAAGCACGAATCTGCTTCCCGGATAATTTTGCAGCAAATGGTTAACCAGCAGCCGGGCATCCGGTGAACGCCCCAGCCCGGGACCGATCAGAACAACATCAGTCTTGCGGACAAACAGATCAAGGTCATGCCGGTCTACGGCGATAAATTCGCAGGACTTCTCCTTAAGCTTATGTACCAGACGGTTATTTTCAGGGACTGATGAGAAATAGATCAGATCA
>JAKQHK010000052.1 GCA_029573015.1 bacterium | reverse complement strand
CCAATTATCAGAAGCTCATCGATGAGAATCTGAAAGCCCGCAACCAGCTGGAATCAGAGATCCAGTCTATCGAAGCTGAAATCCGGCGCCGCATCGAAGAGGAGCGGCAGCGGAAAATCCAGAACGGGGAAGAACCGGCGCCATCCACTCCTTCGCGGGCTGGCTACATCTGGCCGACAAGCGGGCAGATCACCATGTATTTCTGGGAGGAGTATCCAGAATGGATGCTGCGAGCCTATCCCTGGCTGAATTATGGCACGTACCGTTTTCACACCGGCCTTGATATTGCTAACGGTGCCGGGACAGCGGTCAAGTCACCCAAGGCCGGCGAAGTGGCATTCGTGCGTGATTTTGGTAGCCTCGGGTACGGCAAGTGCGTCATGATTGACCATGGGGACGGGGTTGTTTCACTCTATGGGCATCTGAGCAGTTTCTCAGTTTCACTCGGTCAGACAGTGACCCAGGGGCAGGCTATTGGCGCCATGGGTTCGAGCGGTTTCAGCACCGGATCGCATCTGCATTTTGAAATCCGGGAAAATGGCAAGCTCGTCGATCCGCTCGTGTTCTTGCCCTAATGTGGATACGTGAGCAGTGAAACATACAAGCATTACAACAATAGGTGAAGTACACGGAAAAAGGCATAGCGTATAGCCTAAAGTCAACTGAATACTGACAACTGATACCATTGTAATTATGTTAAGAATCATCGGTGGACAGGCACGGGGTGTTCACCTCAAAACACCGAAATGGCAAGGAACGCGTCCCATGACTGACCGGGTAAGGGAGGCGGTTTTTAATATTTTAGGACCTGATGTTGCCGGGGCACGTGTACTCGATCTCTATGCTGGAACCGGCGCGGTTGGTCTGGAAGCGCTTAGTCGGGGTGCCGCGAGCGTCGTCGCAGTAGATATGAGCGGGAAATGCGCACAGCTTATCCGTGAAAATGCCCGGCTGGCAAAGCTGGATAAATACATGCAGGTACACAAGCAGCGGGTGGAGACCTTTATCCAGCAGCGGTTAGCGGTTAGCGATCAGTCGTCAGCTAAGACTACGGATCAGGTTGCGATGTTTGACCTTATTTTTTTCACTCCGCCCTATGCGATATTTTCTTTTGACCTGCTGTGTCAGGCAGGAGATCTGCTTTCTGCAAACAGGACACTAGTCGCGGAAATGGCGACGAGAGATCCTATTGATGGATTTAAAATTCAAAATTCAAAATTCACCATGCAAAGTGTGCGGGAGTACGGAGATACGCGGGTGATGTTTTTAATCAAATCATCATAAGACTATCGTCGGGTTTCGGTATACGCGGTAAATAGCTGTCTTAATGCGGTTTCCCGTTTCCCGTGTGGCGTTTGCAGGAAATGTTTGATGAGCCGGACAATGATCCGAATGTGCGTTTTTTCGAGCATACCATAACCTCGATTGTGCAGGAGATGATCAGGCTGGGAATTATTTGTACGCGTCGGCAGGATATATTCGAAGATGATACGTATTGTTGCTAACTGATCCGGAACAGGCAGGCTGTCGAACTCACGCAGTAGCGTTTCACGTTTCACGGGTGTCTCTGGCTCAGGATGGAGGATGCGGTCTGCAAATGCGGTTCTAACGATATTCACCTCAGTATCGCTTTGCACAGAGAGCGAGGCTGTTGAAGGATCATGCTCGCTGAGTGCGGCACACAGGGTATCCTGTGCCATACCCCAGGTATGATCAAAAAGAAACGCATGGAGAGTTCCTTCCAAAACGGTGCAGGTAACAGGTCTTACTGAGGTCGAATGATCTGCGACGAAACGCGCATCATCCGCTAGCGTTCGTGCCGGATCGAGCGCTCCATTAATTATCGTAACCGGTGCAGTGATGCCATTGATATCGATTTGTGACTGAACAAACCGGTCGAAGAACGGAGCAACCGGTAGGGGAGAAAGGCGTCGCTTCCAGCGCCGGTACCAGACGGCGATAGCATGCGGCCAGTGTTCGAAAGGATTTCCGCGATAGGGAAAGGGGATTTCCTCTGGACCATGGTATTTAGCGCTTATAGGGAGATCTGCCTGCGGAATTGCTTTACAGAACACGTCTGCCTGCATGTCGGATGTTTCAAGTAGGGCTTTGTATGCCGGCCGCATGTCCAGAGGTACCCCAGCTGATGTACTCGCACTCATGAGAACAACCCGGGCAAGACGCGTTTGTATATCAGAGTCGCTGCTCAGAACCTGGCCGGCATGAGCAGCGTAGGCAGCGCCTGCGGAAAATCCTCCCAGAACAAGCGGACCATTGATCTTTCTAGCTAGTTGTCTGGTGATAAATGTCATTTCTTCTCTGGCGCGGGCTAGAGTCAGAAAATAATTTTCGTTTCGGAATTCATCTCGCAGTCTGCGTGATCGGCCATAGCCGATGATATCAGGCACAATAACACGCCATCCCTCGGTAGCCAGGCGTTCCATGAGGGAGGCAGTTGGGATATCAAACATTTCTCCATCACCAAGTCCATGAAACAGGATCACAGTGCCCCGTGGGTGATGCGCCGGGATGATTTCCCGAATGAAAATTCGTTCAGCATACCTGCCCTCCAAATAATATTCAAGACGATGCGGTTCGCTTTCGACTGTGTCATGTCTTCGGTGCCGTCTAGCTGATGGTGCTCCATAGGTTTCCACGTCGAGTAGCAGGGAAGCTGCATTATCTGCTAATGCATCATGCTGATTGCTGGCAGCAACGACAGGAATGGAAGGCAACTGGGTTGCCCGGATCAGGTTTAAATCTGCTACCTGTTTTCGGGTAAGGCGGATGATCTCGAGCATGGCGTGCACGAGGGGAGTGTCAGCCTGGTCAGGATGTGCTAGCTGATCATGCAGCAGTTGCATGGCTTGTGCAAGGGGTTCATCGCACATGCGAAACGAGGCTGCTCGGAATGCTGCGACCGCTTCGTCTTCTGCAGGAGCAGGTTGATCTCTTTTTGTCATTGCAGCAGTGATTTTTGCACGGTTGCCTGTATCAACCGCATATCTGAGTGAGTGCCGTTCAGCTTCGACCCGGTCAGCCAGTTTAAAAATTCTTCCCCAGAAACTGTTCTCGTCTGGTGAATCATAGGCGACCATCCAGTTCTCTACCCAGGCAGCTCCATCAGCACCCATCTCAACTGTATGTAATAGATGCTTACTCCGGGCTCGCTCAACTTTTTTTTTGTCTTCTTGTTCATTTCCCTGAAGTTGGCCGATAACCGTCGTGAGCTCTCCCTGATACTCGCCGAGATCATGGACCAGCGACTTGCGTATCAGCAGGGAAAACATGCCACGGACTTCTGGTGTATTCCTTAACGCCTCAGGCAGGTCAGCGAACCAGCTGATCAGTGTCTGAGCAACCATAATCGAGTGCTCTGCAGAACTTTCCTTGTGTTCATCAGGAATGAACGGATTCCTGCCCCAACGTTTGGTCTGTCCAAGATATCTGTAGGCCGATCCCAGCCGTTCGAGATCATTCTGAGCGAGCAGAGGTTCAGAAGATACAGAAGTCCATAAGCAATTAAGGGTATATAGAGCATCAACCCAATTTGCATTTTGACAAAATTGCTCTAGGTCATGGCGGTTGATGGGAAATGATTCTGTTAATTGAGGTGCATCCATAGAATTACTCGGTTATTTATCCATATCATCAGGTGGAATTGCATAAAGAGGTCTTTGCATCACGAACTTTTTAAGTTTGCCTTCATCAAGACGTAACATTTCAACAAGGGGTAATAACGGCACTTGATTTGTAAGATACGCAGGATGTCTTCGTAGTTCTGCTAATGTATGTACTCCAAGCTCATCCATGAGATGACGTCTGATCATCGGTATACGTATATCACCTTCGCCGCGAAGGAATGTATGACCTGCTGGACGTAATCCCACAGGTAGAAACTGGCCACCCCGTAGCCAACTTGCAGAAAAACCAACATTTTGATTGATTACCGTACCCCATCCCAGCAAAGGGAGATCAGGTCGTAGTCCGAGCTTGATTTCCTCCTGCCAATGCTTTCTTTCACAGGTGATCGCAGCTCCTAACAATGAAGACATCATGTTACCAGGTGCTCCACAACTATTCCAGCCACGAGGAATTTCCCGTAGCTGATGGGCAGGTATACTAAGCTTACGATACATAGCTGCTTTATAATCTCTATCTACACGATCAAATGTCAGCCATGCTATGGGCAGCAGCCCGCCGGCAAATGCTCCATACGCCCTCTCATATGGACCTTGACGACCATTGCTATGCAGATAATGCAACGCTCGAGCCATAACATGGTTTATTCTAGGTCCGATTTCGGTTATAACAACAAAATCGTGTATCTGATCAACAGGCGGTGAACCTGATTCTGGAACTACGCCGTAGATGATAATGTTAGGATCATTAATGCTTACTGTGCTTTCTGTAGCATCATCGACCGGCGAAAGAATATATTGGATTTGTCGTCTTTGTCGGGAGGATAATTGATCTACACTAACAGCAACGGTTTTAGCTCCTATACCAAGCGGTATCGACTCAAAAGGTCGATGGCTTGGATGGTTCAATACTTGAATCGCTCGTGCATATGGTTCTATAGCAGGTTCAGATTGTATACTTTTCAAGAATTCGATGGCTTGATCGAATACTCGAGTAACTAATTCGAGATTTAGCTGTCCGCCGCTCGCCAAATATTCCTCGAATAATCTGTTTGCTTTTGCGCCGATATTATTCTGAAGAGCTTCACAGACTTGTTTGAGAGTATCTACAGAGCCGTTGCGCCAGATTTCACAGGTATCATATGAAGAAAGTAACATGAGTACCTGTAAAAAGACGTCAAGCTCTGCAATACCGTATAGAGCCATTGCTTCGAGCTGTGGTGAAAAATGCTCATGTGCGACTTCCCATGCTTTAGTAAGTATTGGATTACTTTCCCAAGTCCATCCTGTTCGTTCACACTCGTGCTCGCGCTGATAGAGTAGTCGATCTTGTTCAACATCATCTGCGCGATGCATCGGACGTAACGCTTGAATGAGCCACGTGTTTGAGCGTTGTGTATGTTCCGTTGGTTGATAATTCAATTTGACCCGAACGTGCCGATTTTTACCATCAGTCTCCAAACATACCAATTTTAGACGGGTGGTATCTAAATATTGGATATCGGCATGTTCCCGTGCAGTACTGGATACAACAATCGCTGCGTGTTCAGCCTGTGCTTTGGCTCGGACAAACGCCGCAAACAGCTCACCTGCTCGCGTTTTTGTTCTGATAAAATTAGCGATGACTGCAATATCTGGGTCAGAAAGAAAATCAGTTCTAATTCTATTTCCGTTCACGACAATATACACACCACCTCCAGCTGGATATACGGTTTCTGTATGCCGTACCAATTCACTTAAAGCTGCTGTTTGATCGATGAGCGTTTGTGCGATGATGTGTTTACCATTGGGTTTTGGCACCCAGTCTTCAAAAGGATGCATCATACTGGCATTGTCTAAGCAATCACTACCATCCTGATCCATAATTGCAACAAGATTTGACAGATTACCCCAATCATTTGCATCGCCGACCCAAGAAGCAAACAGTGCCAGTAATTTATAAAAATCATCTGCGAAAATGATCCGATGCGGCACTGTTTCCTTAAGTTCTTGTATTGCAGCTTGAGCTTCAGCATAATCAGCAGGAAGAAGGACAAAAAAAGTATCTGAAAATAATCGTCTTAATTTTTCTTCCTGTGCTTTCACACGTTCATATCTTTTTTTTAATCTAAGGTAGCGTTCCCATGTGCGAGCTTTACTTTGAAGTTGGGGATCCCTAAGATCATCGTCAGTGTCGAACCGATCCCGCACATAACAATAACCACGCGCTGCCAGTTCGCTTTGTCTGCCGAGAATATACGCAGGAGCTTGAGGTCCTAGGGCATAATCCTGCCTGGGTGTAATATCGATGATGTATGGGTCAGGATCGCTAGCGGAGCGGTGCAGTTCAATCCACTCGTGATATCCAGCTAGTGTCTGACTCGCAGATCCCTCAATCTTTCCTAGAGCATTGATGCAATGATACCCCATGCCAGCCACGATCGTCTGTATTTCATCTTGGAGAAGGCGTTCTGCAACCGCACACTGGCCATTAGCATTTAGCGCTCCTTTTCTATCAGATGGCACATCAGGAAATGCTGTCTGGGCTGAATATGCAAACGGAACCAGCTCAGCGAAATTTCGTACTGCTTGAGTCAATGCTATTGACAGATCTGAGGTTACTAGTACATCTCGTAAGTCTACGTGACGTTGGAGTTCGCATAATAAGGCACGCGCTGGTAAAGCACCAGTTCTTTCAGCTGGTACAATCTGATCTGCAGGAAGTAGCTCTTCTATAGATCTTGCTTGTACGCGCATAAGGCAAAGATATAATTTTAGGTCCAGTGTTTTATTATATCATATTTTTTGTGTCAAAGTAGGTATAGGATTTTTTTGATAATTAATATTGTCATGCTATTCAAAATCTGCTATACTCCAGATCGTCTTAATTGATGAAGCATACACAGAGGTGAGGGATTTCCCCCACCTTTTTTGATAGGCTAGCAGCACCTTGCTGAAAGCCGGCGGACATTTGTCCCAGTTAGCATGAGAGGAGTTTGTATGAAAACAGAATTAGGCATGGCGGTAAAACGCATGGCAGCCGAGAAGAACGTGCCCGAGGAATCGGTTGTCGAGATTCTCGAGGCAGCGCTCGTTTCCGCCTACAAAAAAGACCACCCGGATGCCAAAGGGGTCGTGGTGACCCTCAACCCCGAGGAAGACGAGCTGCGCATCTTTGCCCTGAAACTCGTTGTCGATGAAGTCGAGGAAGGCCAGGAAGAGAATCAGGTACCGATGCTTATCGCCAAAGTCTACGATCCGGATGCCGAGATTGAGGGTGAAGTCCTCGTAGAAGTTACCCCGAAAGATTTTGGACGTATCGCTGCCCAGACCGCCAAGCAGGTGGTCATGCAGCGCATCAAGGAAGTGGAGCGAGACATCATTTTCAAGGAATACAGCGATAAAGTTAATGAAATTCTCAGCGGTCAGATCCGCAAAGTGGAACACAGCCACGTGATCATCAATCTCGGGCGTGCTGACGGCATCCTGCCGTATCGCGAGCAGATCCCGGGTGAGCACTACTATCAGGGGCAGCGGGTGCGGGCTTTGCTCAAGGAAGTTGCCCAGACAACCAAAGGACCGCAGATCGTCATGTCCCGTGCCGACGAGGATTTCATCAAACGGCTTTTTGAACTGGAAATTCCTGAAATTTATGCCGGCACAGTCGAAATCAAAGCCATAGCCCGGGAAGCTGGCCGCCGAACCAAAATAGCTGTTGCTGCCCGACAGGAGGGCGTTGATCCGGTCGGGGCCTGCGTGGGGCAGCGGGGAGCGCGCATCCAGGTGATCATGGCTGAGCTTGGCCAGGAAAAAATTGATATCATTGCCTATGATGCAGATCCGGCAACCTATATCGCCAATAGCCTCAAGCCAGCCCAGATCAATCAGGTGGTTATTAACAAAGATGAAAGCTACGCAGTCGTGATCGTACCGGAGAATCAGCTGTCGCTCGCAATCGGCAAGGCCGGCCAGAATGTGCGTCTGGCTGCCAAACTAGTAGGCTGGCACCTTGATGTCAAGAGTCCGGAGGAAGCACAGGAACTGTTGGCTTCCCTGGAAAAGGAAGCACGCGCAGCTGAGGACGAGATCAAGTCAGCAGCGAGCAAGCTCGGCGATCATGCGGACGACACTCATGAGCATGCGTTCGGTTTGACTGATATCAAAGGTGTCGGACCGAAAGCTGCGGAAAAATTAAAGGAAGCCGGTTTTGAGACCGTTGCCAGCGTCGCAGAAGCCGAGCCGGATGAGCTTGCCAAAATTGACGGCATCTCGCTCAAAAAAGCAGAAGCGTATATAGAAGCAGCCAAGAAGCGTATCTAGCTCGTTTTACGCCTGCAAAGCTTGTTCAAGTTTCGGACGGTCGAATCCCTTGATGACTTCCTGCCTGCCGTTTGCTTCCACGACGATCACGGGAACCTGGCGATAACCGCCGGTCAGGATGATCATCTCCTGCTGTTTGGCCACGTCTGCGGAAACATTAATTTCCTCGAAGGCGTGGCTGTTCTGTTTGAGAAATGTTTTTGCCTGCTGGCACTGCGGGCAGTGGTCGGTTGTATATACTTTTATAGTTGCGGATGCCATACGGTTTCTCCCTTGGTTCTGGATTGTCTGCTTAGTGTTTCTTTTTTCTAACCGGTTTCTTGATCAAGGCATTAGACAGGACTTCGTCAATCGTATCGACAAAGATAAATTTCAAGCCTTTGCGCAGATCTTTGTCGATTTCATCGATATCCTTCTGGTTGCGTTTGGGGATAATAAGCGTTTTGATGCCGGCGCGTTTGGCAGCAAGTGTTTTTTCTTTCAATCCGCCTATGGGCAGGACGAGGCCGCTGAGGGTAATTTCACCAGTCATGGCTACATCTTTGTTCACGGGTTGGTCCAATAGCAGTGAAGCAAGCGCTGTAGCCATCGTGATGCCAGCTGAGGGACCATCCTTGGGAATCGCGCCAGCCGGGACATGGAGATGGAGATCATATTTGCGCACGAAGTCTTCGTCAATACCGAGCTGTTTGGCGCGCGTCCTGATCAAGCTTAGGGCTGTTTTGGCTGACTCCTGCATGACATCACCAAGCTGGCCAGTCAGGATGAGGCCTTTTTCCCCGGGCATTTTTGTTGCTTCGATGAACAGGATATCGCCACCAGCTGCTGTCCAGGCGAGACCGGTCGCCACGCCTGCATGCGAGGTGCGCTGGGCTACCTCCCGAGTGATACGTTCCACCCCGAGGTACTCTTTGATTTTCGGGGCGGTAACCACGATGGAGCGGTTGTACCCGGAGGCTACTTTGGCAGCTATTTTACGGCAGACTGACCCAATCTCCCGTTCCAGATTGCGGACACCTGATTCGTGCGTGTAGCTGGCGATGATTTTTTTGAGAGCTTCGTCATTGAAACTGACTTTTTTGGGATCAAGTCCGTGTTCGGCGATTTGTTTTGGAACAAGATATTTTTTGGCAATATGGATTTTTTCCTCCTGCGAATAGCCGCTGAGCTGAAGTACTTCCATGCGGTCACGCAGGGGACCCTGGATGGTTTCCAGGGAATTGGCCGTAGCGATGAAGAGGATTTTGGAAAGGTCGAACGTGAGACCAAGGTAATGATCCATGAAGGTATTGTTCTGTTCCGGGTCCAGTACTTCCAGCAGGGCCGAGGAGGGATCACCGCGGAAATCTTGACCAACTTTGTCAATCTCGTCGAGAATAAAAACCGGATTGTTTGTACCAGCCCGCTTCAGGCTTTGGATAATCTTGCCGGGCATAGCCCCGATGTAGGTCTTGCGATGGCCGCGGATTTCTGCTTCGTCATGCATGCCTCCGAGTGACTGGCGAATAAATTTGCGTCCCAATGCCCGGGCAATTGACTTGCCGAGCGAAGTTTTGCCAACACCGGGCGGGCCGATGAGGCAGAGAATCGGACCTTTCATATCTTTTTTCAGCTTGCGAACGGCCAGATATTCGATGATGCGGTCTTTGATTTTTACGAGATCATAGTGGTCCTCATCGAGTATGTCGCGCGCGCGTTGCAGGTCGAGGTTGTCCTCAGTAGATATATCCCAGGGAATTTCGACAAGCCAGTCTAGGTAGGTACGGATAACATGATACTCGCTTGATGACGGAGGCATGCGCTTGAGACGTTTTAATTCTTTCACTGCTTCGGCATGGGCTTCTTCCGGCAAGTGAGCATCCTCGATTTTCTTCTTCAGCTCTTCGTATTCCGCTTCGCCGTCGTCGTCATCGCCGAGTTCCTTCTGGATGGCCTTGAGCTGCTGGCGCAGGAAAAAATCCTTTTTCGATTTGTCGAGTTCTCCCTGGACTTCCGATTGGATCTTGCTGCCCAGCTCGAGGAGTTCGATTTCCCGATTCATGATGGAAACGGATTTTTTTAGCTTGCTGACCTGGTCGGGAAGTTCGAGGATCTCCTGCTTCTCGCTTAGTTTCATCCGGATGAGGGAAGCGATCAGGTAGGAAAGCTTGAGCGGATCTTCCACCTGGCTGGCTGCCATTTGCAGTTCCTCGGGCAGGTAGGGTACGAGAGAAATGAGCTTCTGTATCTGGGCTAGGGCATTGCGCATGAGTGCTTCTGATTCCTGGGTCAGGGCATTATCCTCCGGAACAGTTTCCACGACAGCTTTCCAGAAGGGTTCTGTCTGGATCAGCTGCTTGATGCTGATTTTTTGCAGACCCTGGACGATAAGGACGATACCCTGGTTGGGGATTTTGAGCATCTTGTGGATCAGAACGGCTGTCCCTACTGTATAGAGATTTTCTGGGCGGTGTTCCTGCGTGCCTTCCCGGAATGCGACCACCCCGATGATTTTATTTTTTCCCATAGCCTGATCGATGGCTTCGATAGACTCTTTTTTTTCTATCTTGATCGGGGATATGGTCAGCGGGAAAACCACGCTGTCCTTGAGCGGGATGATGCTGAGTTCCCCGGGGATGTCTTTGATCTGCGGTCCTGCATATTCTTCAAGATTCTGCAGTACTTTGCTCTTCAATTTATCGATAACCATAGTTTGCCAACCTGTACTAGTTATTTGATGGTAACTTTAACTGTTTTACTTCGCGTCGCGGGCTTCTGCTTCGGGATTTCGACAAAAAGCATGCCATTTTCAAACATGGCTTCGATGTCTTCAGTTTCGATATCGTCCGGTAGGGGAATGATGCGTTCAAAATCATGATAATTAATTTCCAGCTGGAGGTAGCGTTCGTTATCCGCCCGTATGGGATCGCGGCGTTCGCCGAATATGATCAGGGCGTTATTCTGCAGGGTGATACTGATGGCGTCTTTTTCCACCCCGGCTAGTTCCATGCGGATAATATATTCCTTGGGCGTTTCGACAATATCCGTGTTTGGACGCCAGGTCCCGTTGCTCAGAGGTAAAAGTTCCTCCCAGGGATTGGCCATGCGGTTGAAAAGCCTCTGAATATCAGAGCTCAGTTGGTTGGGCAGGCGGTTGACGATAATAGCTTTTTTAACCATCAGTGAGATAACCGGATTAATAGATAGCTGTTTAATTTTTGAATCTGTCTCATTATAGCGGGATGCGTTTCTGCCTGCAATCGCCTTTTTGTGCAGATGGACGCGGGGAGCAGGTTTGGTGTTTAATGGGTTCGTCATTAGAGAAGTAGAACATGCGTTCATCTGCCTACAAACCGGGAGTAGCTGATTTTTTTCTGGAAGCCTGCGTGCTCTATGTACTGCTTGGCTGGCAAAGCCGGGAAACAGCAGGCGTTTTTTTGCTGCTCGCGATGGCCTTGTTCGGCATCCTGACCCTGCGGTGGGATGATGCCTGTCCGCATGCCGTACAGGTACGCTTGAGATGGAGACTGCTCATTTTGCCGGCTCTCTGGCTGGTTAGTGTTTTCGCTTCCCCGTATATCTGGGGCAGCTGGCAGGAATGGTGCCGTCTGGTCGGATATGCAGCTATTTTTATCGTCAGCCAGCAGCATTTGCGTCGAGCCGGAAAGCCGATAGCGTTGTGGTATGCACTATTTGGCATAGCTGTCTTGACGAGCATCTACGGTCTGGGGCAGTTTATCTGGGAGCAAACGTCTGATGCCTGGATTATTGCCCAGTTCGGCTGGCATAACACTTTGGCTGGGTTTCTTCTGCCGATGCTGCTTATCGGTTTTACTCTCGTGCTTACAGAAACCAGCCGTAAGCGTTTAGCGTTACTTCTGCCTGGTCTGGTCTGTATGGGCAGCGTGTTTGTCCTGACCTACTCGCGGGCAGCTTGGCTTAGCTTGGCTTTCGGGTTCTTGCCGTTGTTCGTCCTTTTAGCCGTGCGTCTCGGCTGGAAGAAAGTCGTGTTCGTTACGGTAAGCATGCTAGCCATTTGTTTGCTGTGTGTGAAACTGCTCACTCGGGCTGATGGTTTTGCAGTGCTGCCCGATATGCAGCGCAATCGTGTCGTATCTGTCGAACAACCTGGTGCTAATAGTTCAGTCGAGGGGAGATGGCAGTTCTGGCAGGGAGCCTGGACGATGTTCCTCGATCACCCCCTGACCGGCGTTGGTCTCGACCAGTTCGGGACAGAGTATCCGCGTTACCAGCAGGATGTTCGTTACTTCTCCTATTCCGCCCATCAGTTCTATCTGGAGCTGTTAGCAGAAACGGGTAGTGTCGGTCTTGTCACTCTGGCCGTACTGCTTGTTGGCATCAGCCTTCTGGGATATCGGACCATACGAGTCTACTGTTCATCCGGATCTGCATTGGGTCAGCCGCACGAGCCAACGATACGCCTGGGGGTATATTTCGGTTTGTTGTCCAGCTGTCTGCATGTCTGCTTTGACTGGGACTGGGATGTCCCGGCGGTGGCGCTGGTTGCTGTCCTGCTTGCCAGTAGCCTGGCTGGTTTTCAACCAAAGCACAATGCTTCGTCTTCAGACAAGCTTCAGGGTAGTGGTTTACGCAGTAAAGTCCCGAGGTGGATTGCGCTTGGCTGGGTGGTCACCGCTTGTCTGATCACCGGGTTAGCCTGGATCGCAGAGCAGTCGGTTGCCCATACCAAATCACCAACCAGCCGGGATGCCCTTGCACAGCTTGATAGGGCACAGCGTTTCCTGCCATACGATGCTTCGCTGCAGATTGCCGAAGGTCTAGTTCTCTTTGATCAACAGCAATTCGCTGCCGCAGCGGACGCATTTGAGCGTGCAGTAAAACTGGATACGCATTCGCATTATGCTTCCTATCTGCTTGGTCTCGCATATTGGAGTGCGGGCAGGCTTCCGGAGGCAGCCGTCGCCATGGAAACCTCCCTGGCAGGGGACAGCTGGAACCGGCCGCGTTACTATTATGATCTGGCGGTGTTGTACACCCTGTTGTCCCAGCCGGAGCGCAGCGAGGCATTGCTCGTGCAGGTTACTCAGTTATATACTCCGGCTGTCATGCAGTCTGATATGCCCAGTCGCGATGTGGTACGGACGGATGTACGCAACAGTTACCGTCTTCTTGCAGATATCTATGCAGCTCGGGGAGACCGGGAAAGAGTGCTGGCGGTGCAATCAGCTCTTGAGAGCATATTGGTACCATAAACCTTATTGGAGGGAAAAATGAAAAAGAAACGGATCAGCATACTGTTAGCTATACAACTTCTCCTGCCCGCCGGTGTATTTGCTGATGGGATGATAATCATTGATCCGCCTCCCGAGCCGGATATCTGGCATTTTCCCCTGGAAGTCGAGTATCATCATGTGGATATCCAAATCACGGACAATATAGCAGAAACCGAGGTTGATCAGGTTTTTTACAACCCCTCTGAGATCAATCTTGAGGGTACCTATCTGTTTCCGATACCGGATAACGCGGCAATCTCAGAGTTTTCCATGTTTGTCGGGGGGGAAGAACTTAAGGGAGAGGTGAAAGACGCTGAGGAGGCACGGCGTATCTATGAAGAATATGTACGCAATCTCATAGATCCGGCGTTACTTGAATATGTCGGGCAGGATTTGTTTCAGGCGCGCGTGTATCCGATCGAAGCCGGGAGCGAGAAACGGATTACGCTCGGTTATAGCGAGGAACTGACGTTTTCGAATGGTATTTATCAATACGTTTACCCGCTCAATACGGAAAAATTTTCAGCCAGCGAAATCGGTGAGGTAACGGTTGATGTGAAAATAACTGCTTCCCGTCCCATCAAATCCATTTATTCTCCGAGCCATGCCATCACGATCAGTCGTGAGGGCAATATGAACGCGACCGTGAGTTATCGCGAGGAGAATACCCTGCCAGCGACAGATTTCGTGCTGTATTACACAGTGTCTGATGAACCGTTTGGGGCTGATGTCATGACCTTTGATGAAGACGGACAAAAATATTTTATGTTATTGCTCGCTCCGGATTATCAGCCCGCAGATCAGCAAGCGATCGAAAAGGATATCGTTTTTATCATCGACCAGTCCGGCAGCATGGCAGGTGAGAAGCTGGAGCAGGCCAAGGGAGCGCTTGATTTCGCGCTTACGCATTTGAACCCGGGAGATCGCTTCAACATCGTCATCTTCACCGATGGCGTTAGCGTGTACAAGCAGGGGGAGCTCATCGGTGCATCTGCCACCGCCATTCAGGAAGCGCGCGCGTATGTGCAGACGATTACCGATCAGGGCGGGACAAATATCTATGATGCCCTGGAAACCGGACTGGATTTGCTGGACACGAGCGCTCGCCCGCAGATGGTAATCTTTCTTACAGATGGCCTGCCGACAGTAGGGAATACCGATATCGACGGAATCCTTGCCAATACGACGGCAAAGAATACCATGGGGGCACGGTTATTTACCTTCGGGGTCGGGTATGACGTGAATACCAATCTACTGGACAAGCTGAGCAACCAGAATAACGCCATCTCTGAATACGTGTTACCCGAGGAAAATATTGAAACCAAGGTCTCGGGTTTTTACAGCAAAATAGCCAATCCGATTCTCAGTGATCTGGAACTGGTCATCGACGCTACCGTGAAGGCATCTGCCATGTATCCGCAGGAATTGCCGGATCTGTTTCAGGGATCGCAAGTTGTGCTCATCGGCAAGTATGAAAAAGACGATACTGCGGGCGTGGTGCTATCGGGCAATGTAGGCAGTGAACGAAAAAGCTTTGCCTACCGGTTGGCGTTCGACAGCGATGGTAGCAGGAATTATTTTATCCCCCGGCTGTGGGCAACGAGGCGAATCGGTCAGCTGCTTGACGAAATACGCTTGAACGGCGAGAGCGACGAGCTGGTGGACGAAATCATCAGGCTGAGCAAACAGTACGGCATCATCACCCAGTATACTTCCTTCCTCGTCGATATGGATATTACCCAGGATGAAACACAGCTGCTCAAGGAGTCGCGCAGTTACTGGGATGAGAGCAAAGTTGCCTATGAGTTTGACAGCCAGACCGGCAGCAGCGCGGTGAACAATGCGCAGGGGACGCAGAATATGTTCCAGCAGCTCAATGCGGCCGCGCCCAAGGAAATCGCCGCGGATGCAGAAACAACCGAACGAATCGCGCAGAGAAATGACAAGACGTTTTATCTTCAGGATTCATTCTGGATTGACGATGACTTTGCTGAAGAGGATGTGGTCGCGATCAAGCAATACTCGGATGCGTATTTTGATCTGCTGGCTGCGGATAGCGAGCTTGGTGACTACCTGTCGCTTGGCGGCAATGTTGCGCTTAATTTTGCCGGCAAGAACTACCGGATCAGCGAGAGCGGCGAAAGCCAGATCGATGCAGGCGACCTGCCAGACGTCCGGGAGGACGATGAGAAGCTCGGTGGTTTGCTCGACGGGACAGCCTATATGCTGATCGTCTTCGGGGGAATAGGCGTGTTGGTCGCGATCTGGTTTTTCCTTCGCAGAGGTGCCAAAGGTACAGACAAGCCTGTCGCTTAGATTCTCAAGCACAGGATAAATGTAAAAAAAGAGCGGGCTCTCTGATGCAGATGCCCGCTTTTTTTGTGTATGAAGATTACTTGATCGATGCCGGCTGGACCGAATTTTCGAATTCCGCCCATTCCTTGGGGGTGAGGGTGTAGGATTCCTGACTGATCATTTTTTTAAAATTTCCCCGTTTGCTTTTTCGGCCATATCCCTCTACCAGAACGATGACATCAGCCCGGCAATCCGGGCACCGCCAGGTATTAAGCTGGGTATAGTCATTCTTCTTGGCTGCTTTGGCGTCATACAGTTCCTTGAGACTGGTCATGTTTTTAACGGAGAGGGCGGCGATCGCCGGTTCATAGGCAGCGAAACCAGCAAGCTTGATCGTTTGTTTTTCATCTTTCCAGCGGTTACAGCCGGTGCAGAACGGTTCGGCAAGCAGCGTGTGCAGCAAGCCACGCAGCGTAAATCCGGCGATGCCTATTTCAACCAGCAGAATGACGATGCCGCCGGCGTAGCCGACACCGACCGTATCATCACGGTTCAGCGAATTTCCGAATGAGATATTGGCGTTTTTCAAGGAATAGAGGAAGGCTCCCATAGTCCCGGTGTGACCGGTTTCATCATCGTACACACTGTCAATGAATTTTTCTGACTGCTTTTTGCTGATAGTGATATTTTCCTGTTTTTTAAGTTCAGATATGAGAGAGTCGATTTCCCGGTTTCGACTGAGATATGCAGAACCTGCCTGCTGGGTTAGAAATGCGAGTGCAATACCGAGCATGCCCGCGATAAGCAGGAGGCGATATTCTCTAAGTATCATTTTTTTGATGATACGCTGCATAAGCGCGTACATGAGATAGCTAATGGCAAGCGGGAAGATCAGGAAAAAATCCCATTGGATGACATAAACGATCAGGGCGTATATTATTCCTGATACCAGTCCCCCGAGCGCTGCAGCGCCGAAAAGGGGTAGTGGAGCGGGAGTCCTGTTAAGGCGGTCAGTAGTATCTGTCATACTTTTCCTTGATGTAAGTAAATAATTCAGTTCGGCAGTATACCCTTTTTCCAGCGCTTTGGCTATTGATTTGAAAGTAACTTCGGGGCATAGTACGCTTTCTTTTTTTTGTTATACTGATAAGAGGTTTGTAAACAGGAAAAAACAAAAAATGGAACAGTGGCCATATTATCTTCAATTACTTCTTGTTCTGGCGCCTGCGGCAGTTGTCGCTCTCGTTATGACGAAAATGAAACTGCCCGCTCTGGTGGGCTATCTTCTGGTTGGGATTCTCCTCGGCTCACTTGGCTTTGGTATTGATGGTGATATTCCGCATTTTTTAGCCGAATTTGGGATCATGACCCTGCTGTTTACCGCAGGACTGCATATCAAGCCGGCGGAAATTCTGAAGGCGGGTAAAGCTGCGGTTATCGTGCTGCTCGGCCAGTTTCTTCTGCTGTTTGTCGGTGGTACGGGTATCGGGTTATGGATGGGGTTGCCGGCAGTCGGCGCGGGTATTCTCGGCATTTGCCTGTGGTTATCGAGCACTATTGTTGTGCTGGGAGTGCTTGAACGTCTGGGTGAAAGCAGGGAACCGCATGGTCAGACGATGATGGCAGTGATGGTCATGCAGGATCTGGTTGCCCTGCTCGTTATCGCTTTGCTGCCTACGATAGCAAATGGTGGCACCGCAAGCGAAGTGGTTCTGGGAATCCTTCTGACCCTCGCTAAAGCTACCGGTATCATCGCTTTGACGTTGTTGAGCGGAAAGTTGATATTCCCGCGGATTTTTCCACTCGTGGAGGATGATTACGAACAGCAGCTTGTCTGGCCGATCGGCTGGGCGCTCCTCCATATGGGATTCGCGCATGGTATCGGGTTCAGTCCGGAATCAGCAGCTTTTTTTGCCGGCATTTCCTTGAGCACACTCGGATACAGTTATATAGTAACCGATCGGGTTCGTTCGCTGACCAGCTTTGGTCTCGTGTTCTTTTTCATGCAGGTAGGTGCGGGAATAACTTTTGACAGCAGTTTGCTGAGTTGGCCATTTGCTGCCATGATTCTCGTTGTGATCATCGGGACACCGCTTATAAACATACCCAGCGCCCTTCTCGCCGGTTTTAGCCGGCGGGCTGCTTTTGTCACCGGACTTGTGCCAGCGCAGATCAGTGAGTTTTCCCTCGTTATCCTCACACTTGCGGCGCGGGTGCATTTGGCTGATAGTCGCGTGCTGGGCATGGTTACCGCTGCAACTGCGATCACCATGGTAATCAGCAGCCTGCTCGCGAGCAGTACCAACGCGCTCTACCAGTCTATGCGGCATCACGGCTATTTTCGCTTTTGGGAACAGTATGCCAGAAAATTTGGAATCGAGCAGATGGATGATACCCCGGGCAGAACGCAGTGGGATGTAGTTATGTATGGCGCTGATACGGATTATCTGGATATTGCCCAGAAATTGCAGAAAGCCGGCTTGAGCGTGATCGTGCTCGAACCGCAGAAACGTCGGTTACGCCGGCTGGAACGGTATGGATTACAGGGAGTGAAAGCTGATTATCTCGATCCGGATATCGTTTTGAGTTTTGTTCCGAATAAAATACTTATTTCAACAGCTGACAGACCCTATGAGGCTGATTTGTGGACGATCCGGAAGTTGAGTGAACACAATGGGCATGCAGTCACGATTGCGATTAAACCGAGCTATATTCAAGCAAAGCATCTTGAGGAAGCCGGATGGGATATGGTGATCAATCCGGATATTGAAGCAGCAAAACGAATCTGGCTTGAGCTGGAAAAGCGGTTGAAAGATATTTATTTTTCCTAGGTGGTTCAAGGGATTGTTAAGAAAAAGCATCCGGGCGATTATCAGCCGGATGCTTTTTTGTGAAATTGCATATAACGTCCTGGGTATCTGACGTCCGTGAACGGTCTCCAGAGGCATTTCCCGCGAAGCGCGCGACTGCGCCCGTGAACGGATGTGGTGCGCAAACTTCATGCTACTTCTCCAGAGGCTTTACTGCATGAACTTGCCCGCCCGCACCTTCACAGATACCCGTTGTTAGGCGATGGACCATGCCCCGTGACTCGGAAAACACCACGGATGGTGTTTCCTTATACATAAAACACCAAACAATTACTCATATTAAATAGAGTAGGTAAATAATAACAAACTGTTATTATCATATTTTATCAAATTACTTTGGAACACCTTTGCAAAAATTCTTCTTCTGACATTTGGGACAATAAAGTGATTTATAATTAATTCCACCGTTGATTCCTAGAACGTTCTGCCAAAATGTTATTTCAAAAACCTCGCCACATTTATCACATACCCATTTATAGCTTATTGTGCTCCAATGCATAATCATCACCAATCCTGCAATCAAGAAAATAGTGCTGATTATTGATATCCAAACATCTCCTGTAGCAACACCAACAAAAACTACCATCAATGAAATAACGCTCAATATAATACTTG
>JAKQHK010000025.1 GCA_029573015.1 bacterium | reverse complement strand
TTCGCCTCGTTCTTGATGAAATCTAATCCATGCGGTACTTTATTCATGGGCGTGGGCTCCTGTAATGTTGGTCTAGACAATCACATTATAGGTGATCCCACGCTTATCTTTATATTAGCCCAATGGGTTAATCAGGTTTTCGCTGTTTAGTTAACACGGGAGAGCAAATCGAAATAGGACATCTTCAGCTTGTGTAATTTCGGATTGATAACTATCTGGCAGTAGGGCTTGTCGGTGTTCAGCTCGTAGTACCGCTGGTGGTAGTGCTCAGCCGGATAGAATGCTCCTAATGGCTTGATTTCTGTGACGATCGGATCAGGGTATACGTTCTGAGCAGTTAGTCTGGCGATCAGGGTGCGGGCTGCTTTTTCCTGCTCGGGGCTGCTGGTTAGGATGATAGAGCGGTATTGTGTGCCGTGGTCAGCCCCTTGGCGGTTCAGGGTGGTCGGATCGTGCGTGGCAAAGAAAACCTCAAGCAGTTGTTCATAGGATATGACAGGCGCATCGTATGCGATACGCACCACTTCAGCGTGCCCGATTGTGCCGCTGGAGACTGACACATAGGTGGGGTCCGGTGTTTCACCTCCCGCATAGCCGGGGATCACGGAAATGACGCCGCGCAGCCGACTGAAGACCGCTTCGGTGCACCAGAAGCAGCCACCGCCCAGAACGGCTATCTCAGATTTGGTTGACATGGTATGTTTCTTTGTAAAAAAATAGAAATCATGAAGAAAAAAAGCTTAAGAACCAAAAAATTGAAGAACTAAGATACAGAATGATTAATCCGCAACCCATCTGTCCGCCGAAGTCTTGAGCCTAGTCGAAAAAAGCGAAGGCGGACAACCCGTTAATAAGTAATAATGAACAATCCGTAACTCATTACTCATGCAAGCGGTTTGAAGACAAGGGAAATCGAGTTAACACAGTGGCGGGTATTATTGGGCGTTAAGCCTTCATTAGTAAACACATGTCCGAGATGTCCGCCGCAGGCAGCGCAGGTGATTTCAGTACGCCTGCCGTCTGCGTCGAGGGTGCGTTGAACCGCCCCGGTTATTTCTGCGTCGAAGCTGGGCCAGCCGCAGCCGGAGTGAAACTTGTCCTGCGCGCGGTAGAGCGCTGCTTCGCACTGGCGGCAATGGTAGGTGCCCGGCTCGAAATGGTCAGTGTACTTACCGGAAAAGGGTGACTCTGTCCCTTTATCGATAATGACGTGTTTTTCATCAGGAGTTAATGACTTATTGTTCATGTCAGACCAGTATTGTATGAATTGTGTGATTGCAGTATGCACTATTTAAAAATATTTAGCCAGATGTTTATTAAAAAACAGCTAATTAGGAATAGTTATGAGATATTGATGTAGACAGTTATGCAGTTAATGCGCTATACTATAGTGATTCGCTCATTATTGTGGAGACAACGGATGACACTGGAACAGCCTATGAAGTGGACAGAATATATAGAAGCCCTTGGAGTTATACCGGTGCCTAGCCATCTGCGACAGGATGAGAATCCGGCACCTTTCACCTTTGACACTCCCGAAGCGCAACAGCAGATGATGGAGACGATAATGCCTCATCTAGGGCGAACCTTGGCTGCAGACTGGCTGGAACAGGTATTAGAGGCACAATTAGATCAGCAAAGACCTCATGTTGATATTACACCTGAATTGATTATTGAGTATTTTTCCCAGAAAGATCAAGATGGAACAACAGCGATACTGAATCAAGAACCATTTGCTCCGCGGAGAAAAAGTCCTGAAGGAGAGATCGTTCAGGATGTAGATAGGGCTCAAACTAGCTATGCAGGGGTGATGGAAATTTGCCGGATTGTAGCTACGTTCCAATCCATGGATGAAGTTCAAAAAAGTCAATTCTTGAATACATATAAAAAAAGTAAGAGTAGAGCAAAACAAGCTTATGATCTTGAATAGAAATTAGTTAAGTTTGTCTGTAGCAGGATGCTGATCAGAAGTTGTTACTTCGTTTGCATCCCGAGCAGCTGCCACATGGCAGCGCGGGCATGTGAATTATCGCTGTCATGTAAAACTTTAAGAGCAGCTGGAGTATCAAAGTCATTGGCAAGTGCTTCTCGGAATGCAGGAGGTATTTCAGCATCCGGGTCAAAGGCGAGTGATCGTTTGAGCTCTGTGGTAGCTTTATATGCTTTTTCGATGTCGTCAGAGAAAAATTCCCAAGCATGTCGGTAGGGCTGGCTGAGCAGTAGATAGCGGATCGCATTGGCAGAATATTGCTTCACGAGATCGCGCACCCAGACGAGATTACCGAGCGATTTGCTCATCTTTTCTCCCTGGTACATGACTGTGCCGATATGCATCCAGTATTTCACAAAGGGAGGCATACGGGTGACGCATTCGGTCTGGGCAAGCTCACATTCATGGTGCGGATAGAGCAGATCGTGTCCGCCGCCGTGGATATCAATCTGGTTGCCGAGGTATTCGAGGTTCATGGCTGAACACTCGATATGCCAGCCCGGACGGCCATTTCCCCAGGGGCTTGTCCAGGAGGGTTCGTCCAGAGGTGCCTGCTGCCAAAGCAGGAAGTCAAGCGGATTTTTTTTGCGTTTATCAGTGGTATAGTCAAAACTGAATTCTCCGTCCGTGAGTTTGAGCATCTGTTCGCGGGTCAGTTCGGATAATGCACCATACGTCTGGTTAACCGTGATGTCGTAGTAGACATTACCTTCGGAAACATAGGCGCAACCCTGATTAACCAATTGAGTAACCATGTTGATAATGCGGTCTATGACTGAGGTGGCTTTGACTAGCCTGGTTGGCTGTTTGATGTTGAGCAACTCGAAGTCTTCCAGCAGATAGTTGGTCCATTTATCACCGAGAGCCTGCCAGTTTACTCCGCGCTCCTTTGCCTTGCGGACAATTTCGTCGTCAATATCTGTTATATTTTGAACATACGTTACTTTGTAGCCAGAGAATCGGAGAAAGCGCACAAGTGTATCGAAGAGGGTGAAAACGCGGGCATGGCCGAGATGGCTCGTGTCATAGGGAGTGACACCGCAGACATACAGTTTAACAGTATTTGGATCGAGCGTGGTGAATGGTTCGATTTTTTTGGTGAGAGAATTATATAGTTTGATATCCATGATGAACTTCAATGATGACCAGGCAAGTATAGTGTACGGGATAACCCAATTTTGTACAGGCGAAAAAAGTACTGTTCAAACAAGACAACCTGGCGTATGATTGCGCACCATATGGGAAGAAAGGATGACTGAGTATGATTGAGGGCGCAGGAGGGGAAATTGGTCCTGACGATACCCAAGCAGAGCTAGAGCGGCAATTAGATATAGATAAAGAAGCTCAACAGGAGCAAGACCAACCTGAGTATACATTTGAATACAGCGAGATCGAAGCTCCAACCTGGGAAGCAGCGATGGCAGAGCTTGGTGAAAAAGTGGCAGAAGATGCGAGACGGCTTTTAGCATATCGTATCAAATCGGCACGCGAAGATGGTAGTTTAAAGAGAAAAATTACCCTCGCTCAAAAAGTGTATGCCAATCTTATCGCTAAGCAACAGACATTTGCAGACGGTACAAGTGAACGTTTTCTGATTGACGGGTATCTTGCTAGTCTGAAAGCGCGAAGCAAAGCGGTTCTCACAGATAATCCTTGGGAGTTGTTTGGTTTGTCATCAGCTGGTTATTCATCAGAAAATGTATCAGCCGAAGAATTAGCCCTGTATGAGCAGAATGATAATCTCGGTTGTATTACCGTTACAGTACGAATCGGGGAAAACATCTTGATAGTTCATGTAGAGGAAGACCATGTTAATTTAAGTCGGAAGTTAAATTATACAACGCGTTTGGTAAAATTCACGGTTGACGGAAAAGAAGTAGTGTGTTTTGTTTATCCACATCTTCTCCCTGGAATAGGTTTTGTAGCTAGTCCGGACCGTGTGCAGGTTGACGATTTAATGCCAACCTGCCATGAGTATACTGATGAAGCAATCGCTCAATTAGACAGAGCAGGATTATCTAATATGGTTGGTCACATGCTTTTGCTGAATGAGCAGCTTCCGGAAGATAAGCGCTTAACTATCCAGCAGATAGGAGATATGCTGGGTGGGGTAATTGATGGAACAGCATTTACAGTTTTACGCCGACAGGCGGGAGGAGTTGATGCTACTCAGACGGTTGTAACCGATTTCGTGTCAAGCGGAGACCGACTACCAAGTAGGTCTGTCCAAAAACCAGGAGAGAGCGAAGTAACTCTTAACATTATGCCGGAAAGGTTTAACATTGATCATGGAGCTCCTCCAGATTATGACCATGACGAAATGCTTATACGGCAGGAAGTTCTTGAAAAGTATCTTAAAACGCATGCCGCGGTGTGGGACGAGTTATTTGCTGACAGTCCTCCGTCCACAGATGTTATAGGCATTGTAGCGAAATATTTGGCACGTCGCCTTCTTAGACTTAATCGATTATCACGTAATGGTGAATCGCATAATTTCACTAATGGAGCAATGCGTGGCATACTAGTTGGTTGGATTACCCCGGATTTATGCTCCTGCGCTGCAGCAATTGGACCTTTGGCGAGAGGAGGGGTTAAGGTAGTTCCATTCGTAAGATCAGATGGTACAAATGGAGAGGGTTTTCAAGTGCAGCATATGGTTCCTCAAGACGAACAATCTGTTTAAGCAGCATAGATATGCTACAATCGCAATGGTTCATCATAGATAGTGATAGGTATCTGTCGTGATTCAGGTGGAAGGGCTGTCCAAACAGTATGTAGACCAAGTACTGTTTGAGGATGCGACTTTTTATATCAACCGCAAGGAACGGGTGGGTCTGGTAGGCCGGAACGGTCACGGCAAGACTACCCTGTTCCGCATACTTGTTGGGCAGGAGGAAGCTGACCGGGGAACCATACGCATCCCCAAGGGCTACCGCATCGGCTATCTGAGCCAGCAGTGCACCTTCACTGCTCCGACCGTGCTGGCGGAAGGTTGCCTTGGCTTGCCTCCGGGGCAGGAGCTCGAGGAGTGGAAAGTCGAGAAGACGCTTATGGGGCTTGGTTTCAGTGAGGAGGATTTTGAGCGAAGCCCGACGCTTTTCTCCGGGGGTTTCCAGCTGCGCATCAACCTGGCGAAGGCGCTTGTCAATGAGCCTGATTTACTGCTTCTCGACGAACCAACTAACTTTCTCGATATCATATCGATTCGCTGGATGGTCAGATTCTTAAACAGCTGGCCGGGTGAACTGCTCCTCATCAGTCATGATCGGCATTTCATGGATGCGGTCGTGACACAGGTCATGGGTATCCATCGCCAGAAGGTCAAAAAAGTCCCGGGAACGACCGGGGACTATTATAATCAAATTGCTATCGAAGAAACTTTTTACGAGCAGGCACGCCGAACCGAGGAAAAGAAGCGCGAACAGGCTACCCAGTTTATCGACCGCTTCCGCGCCCAGGCAACCAAAGCCCGGCAGGTGCAGTCGCGCCTCAAAGCGCTGGAACGCACGGGTACCAAAGCAAAACTTGACCGGATTGCTGATCTCTCCTTCTCGTTTCCCTATGCTCCTTTTTCGGCTAAGGTCATGCTCCATGCGCATAATTTGACGTTTAGCTATCCGGGCCAGGCTCCCCTGTTTTCTGACCTATCGCTGTCCGTGGAAAAACAGGAACGGGTCTGCATCATCGGCAAAAACGGTAAAGGCAAAACTACCTTATTGAAAGTGCTCCACGGGCTGCTTGCCCCGCAGCGCGGGACAGTGAAAACACACCCTTCTTTGATCCAGGGATATTTTGAACAGGCTAATACTGCCGATCTTTCCCCGCACCGGACCGTGGCAGAGGAAATACTCTCGGTGTTGCCCAAGAAGAGTCTGCAGGAAGCACGCAAGCTGTGCGGGTTGATGATGTTTACCCGCGATCAGGCGTTGAAAACCATCAGCGTCCTCTCGGGCGGAGAAAAAGCGCGCGTATTGCTCGGCAAGCTGCTGGCAGCCCCGGCGCATGTTTTACTTCTTGACGAGCCAACGCACCATCTCGATATGCAGGCGAGCGAAGCTATGGCAGAAGCGATTGCTGAGTATGCTGGGGCGGCTATTGTTGTCACGCATGATGAACAATTTTTGCGTGAGGTGGCAACGAAGCTGGTTGTTTTCCATGAAGACCGGGTGTTTGTGTATGAGGGCGGATACGACGCTTTTCTCCGCGAGATCGGCTGGGGAGACGAGGCAGGCATGAGCTCCCGCCCACCGCAGATGGCTGGAGATTCCAAACAGGATCGCCGGGAACGAGCATTTGCCCGGGAAGCCCGCGATGTGGTTCTCAAGCCGCTGGAAGCTAAAGTCAAGGAGCTGGAAAAGCAGATTGCCCTCTGGGAGCGGGATTTCTCCCAGGCACAGGAGCTGATGCTCAAAGCCTCGGTTGAACAGGACGGGGAAAAAATTGTGGAGCTGTCCCGTAAAATGCATAGCTTGCGGGAGAAAATTGATTTTGGCTACCTCGATCTGGAGGCAGCGATGCAGGAACGTGATCAGGCACGAAAAACTCATGGGGTGTAGCTGCATTCGTTCCCGGAATCGTGTACTATAGGAGCAGCAACACATACCTTCATTGGCAGCAGGAACTGCCGGCTGTTTATCTATTTGTTACTTGCGGAGGTAATTATGGAAAAAGGGGCAATGTCAGGATCTCTGCAAAAAAAGCCGCTCGTCATAGCGCTGGTAATCGTGGTGGTCGGGGGCGGGGTTTTATTCAGTCAAACGCAGCGCTCTGCTGAAAAGGAATCTCAGACAAAAGGAGGCGATACTTCAGCCAGTGTGCCGGTGGATTTGGAAGGAGCGAGCAGTATCCCCCAGTTTTGGAGGGATATGGATCAGAGCGGAAGCGTAAAACTATACGGTCGGATTAGTGGCTTGTCTGCACGCTATACAACTGCCTTTCAGCTGGGTCGCGGCGATACGACGAGCATGATCTGGTTTGACGGCATGGTCAAGGATGACGGAACCAGCCTGCCGGCAGTATCCATTGATGGTTTGAATGATGGCATGTATGCCGTGGTTACAGGAGTGCGGTCGCCAGACGGCTATAGCGTCTGGGCGGAGAGCATCAGTCCGGTGTCGGAGGAGGCAGTTGCTGCCTATGAAGCATCGCAGAAGCCAAAACTGGAAATGGAAATTACTGAATATCCGGCAACCGTTGCTCATGTGTGCGACGAGATGAATTTTCAGGTTAGGGTGAAAAACATCGGGCAGGTGCCGGTTGAACACGCACGCATCTATGATTACGAAAGTTTGTACAACATTTTTATGGTTATCAATGGTGAAGCAACCAATTCGTATTCCTTTGAGGATGATGGCACAATTGCTGAGGTTGGTGTTCAGGATTTCGGGACGCTGGCTCCGGGAGAGGAAAAAGTGGTGACCATCGGCGGGGGCGGTCGTGTTACCCAATCGATCGACACGACCCGGCCGGAAGATAGCCAGCTGGTTGGTATTGCCGGAGAACGGAATATTCTCGGCGGCTGGACTTCATTGCCTGTCAAGACAGGAGCGAATACCGTGCAATTTAAACTCGGCTTGATTCAGGACGATTTTGGACCGGCAACATCTTCTGATCCTTTGTTTACCTCAGAGTCAAACATCGTGACCATTGACCTGACCAGCGACCAGTGCGACATGGATGATATCAACGATACCTATTACGTGAAGTATGATTAGAACGGTAGTCTGTCATGATTATCCGGGATATCGGTGATGAACTGCGAGAGGTGGTCTGGAAGAATGGATTCCTCATCGACACCCTGCTGCCTTCCCTGATTTTTCTGCTAAGCAATCAGTTTGCCGATCTGTTCTGGGCGGTTATCGCATCCCTGCTCTACTCAGGTATCCGCCTGGTCATACGGCAGCGTGCCGGCAAGCCGGTTATTCCTGTACTGGTCGGCATTGCTGGCAGCTTGCTCTCAGTGCTGATCGTCTGGGTAACGCGGCGGGAGCAGAATTATTTCCTCGCCGGGTATGTGAATAATATGGTCACGGTGGTTTTGCTTTTCGGCAGCGTAGTGGTCAAGCGGCCGCTGGTTGCCATGACGAGCATGCTCGTCAGACGCTGGCCTCTTGGCTGGTTTCTTCACCCGCAGGTCTATCCGGCCTATAGGGAAGCTACGCTCGCATGGGCACTTTTTTTCATCGCCAAAATCGGATTGCAGGCAATTATTGTGGGGGCGGTTCAGACCCGCCAAGCGGTACTATTGAATTTTTTTAATGGCTGGCCATTAACTTTGGTACTTCTCGTGTTGACCTATGTCTATGGCGTCTGGCGTCTGCGGATGCTTGTCGGTCCGGGTGTTGACGAATACCGGCAGGGAGTGCCACCTCCCTGGGAGGGACAGCACAAGGGGTTCTAGATACCGCGGGAAACAAGTGTGGGCTGAGCAGTCAGCACATCGAGACTGGCGGTATCGTTTGACAGCGCAAGATCAAACCAGGCACGCATAAGGCCCGTCACCTGGCTACGGTTTGCTTCGGTCGAAGACCCGCAAAGCAGTCCGCAGCTAATACTCGCATCCAGATAATCGCAGTGGGTTGTTTTTGAAAGCAGAATGTCAGCCTTGATTGGAGCTCCGAGGTTTTCATATACATTGAGTCCGTTATTGCTTTCGGCATTACAGCTGTGCGGAGCAGCCCGGAGCAGCAGGCTGGGGGCAGCAATTTGTGACAGCATCTGCTTGATGTGTTCAGGATTATCAGCTCCCGGCGCGCTCAGGACTGCATCCAGTCCGACAAGCGCGGCGATGCGTGTGTCCTGCGCTGCCAGCGCCAGAGCGGTGCCGCCGCCGGCGCTGTGCCCGGCAATGCCGACAGTTAGCTTGTTTGTGTTTTTGAGAACAGCTGCATGCAGCTCGCTGTTCTGCTCGGCAAGCACGTCAAGGATGTAGGATACATCGGCAACCCGTTCTTCCACATTTGGCGTAAGCGGGTGGTGATAGATAGTGGGGACAATCACCCGGTACCCTGCAGTGCAGAGGGCGAGGGCATTGTCCTGCTGGTCCTCCTTGCGGCTCTGGAATCCATGCAGGAGAATGAGCACTATGTCAGTATCTGATTCTGGAGGGGGGAGGTATATGTCGAGCGGTATTACATGCCCGGTCAGACCATTGGACAGTTCCTGCTTCTGCGGAGCGCAGGCATGCGTCTGATCAGGGGCGTCATCAGCTGTTTGCCAATCAATTACTGGAAGTGCCGATTGCCGAAGCAGGATAACCGGCATTGCCAGTAGGGCAATTGCTGCGGCGATGCCGGCACAAAGTTTCCACGGGTAATGACGGAGCATGATGCAGCCTGTAGAAAGCGGGGTGATTCCGCTTTAGTCTTCCTGGATTTTATTTTTTCCAAACAAAGCTCTGCTAATAGACACGAGCAGGAAGACACCAGCGAGAGACATCGTCCCGATCCCAAGGATATCAAGTGCGGTGAAAGCGAATGGTTTGTGGAGCACGATGGGATTGCCGGTAAACAGGGCGATCCAGTTGACGATCATCAGACAGATGCGCGCTTCGGTTGGTCCGAACCGGCTTACCGACATTTCAAATTCGCCGGTTACCGCGGCTTTGAGGAATGAATGTGTCATAAGCAGCAGAGAGAGTACCAGGGCAAAAATCCATTCAGCCTGCAGGGTCAGCAGGGAGAAATTAAGGCACAGCAGGATGATAGCCAGGGACACCGCGTCGAGAATATGGTCGAGGTAATGTCCGTATTTCGGCCGGCTTTCATGGCGCAGCTTTGCTGCCCGGCCATCGAGGCTGTCCCCGAACCAGTGAAGGAATATGCCAAAATTGCACAGATGGAGAAAGTTCAGGTCGTATTTGGCGATGATGTAGCTTGCTCCGGCGAGCATAGAGCCGAATAGCCCGAGTGCCGAAAGTTGGTTGGCGGTAGCATAGCGATAGAGCCGTGCTGCCAGCCAATCAAGCAGTTTTTTTTCTGCTGCATAGGTGATGGCCCGGTTTTGGCGTCGAATATCCATGCATGTTCCTCATAATACCGTATGTATTGTAGCATATCCTCATCTGTTCGGCTTTGTGGATCGCTTCTGTAGCATGTTATACTACCTGCGGCTATTTTTTATCAAGGGAGAAATGATGGAAACCGGGAAGAAAAAAATCGGTTTGTATCTTTTTTTTACATTTATACTTACGGCGCTGGTGGTGGGAGGCGGGGTATATGCCTGGATGCGGATTCAGCAGGAACAGGAAGATGAGCAGGAAATCGTGGAGGATGAAGCCGAGGAAGATGCAACTGAAGAAGCAGATGAGGTGGAAAATGAAGAAGCTGACGAGGAGGAAATGGAAGACGAAGAGGATGCAGACACAGATGAAGAGGAAAATGCGGATAGCGACGAAGACGAGGAGGATGAGGAAGAATCTGTGGCAGAAATTTTTTACACAAAATACGAACCTAATATTTTTGTGTATGATGTAGAGTCAGGCACAGTCACCCAGCTCACCAATTATCCTGATCCTGAGGCGACACCAAGCTACGATGCCGATGGCAATGAAATAGCTCGGGCAAGTATCGGCAATATTTCGGTATTGGACGAGAGCACGATTGGTTTCGGGAAATGCGCTACGGTGACCGGGGATTTTGGGTGCGGGCTGTATACGCTTGACAGAACGACGGGTGTTGAAACCGAACTGGAACGTTTCAGTGCAGATACGTTCCTGATCCTTTCTGCGATTTACAGTCCGACGCGGTATGCGTACCTGTATGAAGCTGACAGTGAATGGCATCTTGTGTATACCAATACCGGCAGCGATACGGAGCTAAAACTATACGATGCAGCAGCCTACGGGCGGGGTGGGTTTGTTGAGGACAGCGCCAAACTGCTTTTTTCTCCGGATGGCAGCCATCTGTTTCATGTGAGTACCGGTGCACCGCCCACGGGTATGGATTTCAACGTTTATGTTTACGCTCTGGCGTCAGGGGACGAAACAGTTATTGCCAATGCCACCCAGCCTGCCTGGCTTGATGCTGACCGGATCGTGTACCGGTCGTACAATAACGCTGCAGGCACAGGCGATGGGTTGCATGTCTACACAATGAGCACGTCGACTGATACTAAACTAGCAGGTATTGCTGACGGAGCATACAATCCCGCGCCCCGGGGCGATACCATTATCTACGAGCGACCGGATATCAAGCAGCTTTGGCAGTACAATCTAGCAACCAATACCGCTTCGCTTTTTTTGGATGAAGCACTGGGTGCCCTCTGGGCAACTGACGCGTATGTTATTTATGAAGCTATTGGTGTATGTTTACCGGGAGATGCTATGTGCGGGGGTATGGTGGATTATGAAGTCGAGGAGGTGGTTGTCTACGATGTGGCGGCAGGAGATAGTAGCGGGACAATATCGAATGCCGTATCAACCTGGGGTATGGCAGCAAGGTAGCAGTTTTATGGCGATGTATATCTGAGAAATCGAAGATACAAAAAAGCCCGGTCAGATGACCGGGCTTTTTGAAAAGAGTGCAATTTGCGCGGTACCATGCACTCCTATGGAGTTAAGCCTGTTGGCTGTTGTTCTCGTAGCGAGGAGGACGAGCCACATTGACGCGAAGCGGGCGGCCTTCGAGTTCCTTGCCATCCCACATCTCGATCGCTTTGGCGGCTGCCTGTTCACCAGCTTCATCAGCGGTGTATTCGACAAAGCCGAAGCCTTTGGAGCGTCCGGAGAATTTGTCCGTAATGATAACGACGGAGACAATTTCGCCTGCCGGGGCAAATGCTTCCCGTAGTGCTTCTTCGGTCATTTTGTACGGGAGATTCCCGACATAGAGCTTGTTGTTCATGCACAATTCCGATCAATAAAAAATAGACACCGCAAGTGGCGGTTTATTCACTCTGCCCGCCAGCCTCACCCGCGCTGTCTGATTCTGGTTCGGTCAAAAGAGAACTCCTGTCCCACTTACGCTGTATATTATGACTGATTCTCCAAATAATGCAAGAGGATCTTGTTAAATAAAGAGCAGAAGGCTCATCGCCATAATAAACATACCGCTCACTAGTCCGAGCATGGCTGTGTCATGCTGGCCTAGTTGTTCAGCTGTTGGCAGTAGTTCGTCAAAGGAAATATAAACCATGATACCGGCAACAGCCGCAAAGACAAATCCGAAAATATCCGCTGGAAGGAAGCGCAGGACAACATAATACCCAAATAGTGCTCCGACTGGTTCCGCCAGCCCGGAGAGGAATGAATACCAGAATGCTTTTTTCCGGTTACCGGTGGCATAGTAGATCGGGCTGGAGACGGCGATGCCTTCCGGAATGTTATGGATAGCGATGGCTATGGCGATGCTGGCGCCGAGTGCCGGATCGCTGAGCGCGCTGAGAAATGTCGCCAGACCTTCAGGAAAATTATGGATGGCAAGCGCCAGAGCGGTGAACAGTCCGAGGCGCATGAGCTTTTTTTGCTGTTGTGGACTGTGCGTCACTGTATCGGGTTCATGTTCCTGTTCGATAGAGGGGATTAGCTTGTCGATCACCGCAATGATACCGATACCGAGAAAGAAGGCAATGACGGTCAGATACGACCCCAGACGGATCCCATAGGCAGGGACGAGAGCTGCCCTCGCTTTATTAACAATTTCAATCATGGAAACATACACCATCACTCCGGCAGAAAATCCGAGTGCTCCGGCGAGAAAGCGTTTGTCAAAGCGTTTGGACCAGAGGGACAGGAGACTGCCCAGACCGGTTGACAGCCCGGCAAGCAGACAGACTGTGAAAGCAAATAGAACATCTTGTGCAACCATGCTGTTTCCACTCTCTAACTAATCGATTGCTAGTCTACTGCCAGACACCTTTTCCGCCAAGAGGTTGTCGTTATCCAGAACTATTGCTACAGTATCGCTGTGTTATTCAAGTTGCGGAAAGGAGAGGTGTGATTCGTACTCAGGTTAATCAGGTAGAAGTATTAAAGGTAAGGCAATCCCGGACTGGTCCGTTGCTGCGGCGGCATCCCTGGGTATTCACCGGTGCCCTGCTTGGGCAAGCCGGCAATCTCGAGGCTGGTCAACCGATCCGGCTGGAGGATGAATCCGGTCGCTATCTCGGCTCCGGGTATTACAATCCGGTATCCCAGATAGCCGTGCGTGTCTGGAGTCATGATCCTTTGGAAGCGGTGAATGACACTTTTTTTCACAATCGTGTCGAAGCCGCTTTGGCGTTGCGGCAATGCCTAGAAAAGCAAGGTACGGATGCTTACCGGCTGGTCAACGGCGAGGGCGATCAGCTTCCCGGGTTAGTGGTGGACCGGTACGGCAGGTATCTTGTGGTGCAGTTCCATACCCGCGGCATGGAAGTGTACAAGCAACAGATCGTAGCAGCCCTCAGTAGTATCTGTTCGCCCCTGGGCATCTACGAACGCTCGGACACGAGCGTCCGGTGTGTCGAGGGGCTTACGAGCCAGACAGGAGTTCTACACGGAACAGTCCCTGACTTGATTGAAATCAGGGAGAATCATCTGCGGTTTGTCGTGGATGTGAAAAATGGACAAAAGACCGGTTTTTTTCTTGACCAGCGCGACAAGCGTCTGGGATTACAGAAATACGTTTCCGGGGCACGCGTGCTCAACTGTTTTTCCTACAGCGGCGGTTTTTCTGTTTACGCGCTGGCTGCCGGGGCAGAGCATGTGGTGAATGTTGATGTTTCAGAGGAAGCGCTGGAACTGGTCCGGGAGAATATCCAGCTAAATGGTTTCGACAGCCAGCGCTGCAGCTGTATCAAAGCTGATGTGAAACAGTATCTCGCCCAGCCCGCAGGAGAACACTTCGATGCGGTTATTCTCGACCCGCCCGCATTTGTGAAGGACCGGCGACACAAAAAACAAGGACTTGCCGGGTACAGCCGTATCAACCGCCAAGCATTTGCCTGGTTGCATGCTGGTGGCACATTGCTTACTTGTTCCTGCTCGCATCATGTGAGCAGAGATGAATTTGTCGACATGCTTATCGAAGCAGCCGGACGGGAAGAGCAGACGTTGCAGCTGCTGGAATATCATGGTCATGGGCTTGACCATCCGCGGCTGATAGCCCACAAGGAAGGTGCGTATTTGAAAGCGATTTTTGCCCGCGTGCAAGAACCAGGGTAGCGGTTAGGCATGCAGATACAGGTATCCGTCTAAAAAAAGAGCCGGCAGGTACTGATCGGTACCTGCCGGCTCTGGGCTGAGTGAAACAGTCTATCAATCCTGCGCGTTGTTGTCAGCTTTGTTCTGATTCTGTTCCTGCTCCTGACTTTGCGTTTCGCCGGCGTTATTATTCGCTTCCTGTTCAGCGTATCCTTCAGTCTGTTTATCGGTTTCTTCATCTGATTCGCTGTTTTGATTGCGATTCTGTTCCTGCTCCTGACTCTCTGTCTCGCCGTTATTCAGGTTTTGTTCCTTCTCCTGTTCACCGGCAGCATCATGGAAACTTGGGGTGTTTGCTCCCTGATTGTGCAATTGTTGCAGTTGCTGCTCGACATTTCCTTTTTGCTCCTGCAGCTGGTTCTGAACCTGCATTTGTTGCTCTTTGCCCATATTCTGCAGAGCTTCCTGATGTTTAGTTGCTCCGACCTGCATGGCATGTTCGATAGCGTCCTGGGCTTGCTTTGGCACCTGTGTGTAGACACGGGCGAGAGTTGCTTCATGCTCGAGGGTAGTCTGCGCGATAGTTTCAAGCAGCTCTTTTGCATCTTCTCCCGTATCTACGGCAACTTGAGCATTGTTCTGGGCATTTATCAACGCTTCCTCGTAATCAGTTAACAGGTTTGCGATTACTTCAGTATCAGCGTCATCTGCATATGCAGTCGGGATCAAATGAGCTGCGGTGGATTCACTTGTAACTGCCTCCAGTTCCACGAGACGTTCGTCAGCCTGCGCCAGATAGGTGCGGGCTTTTGCCTGATGGCTACGGCTGAAGGCAATCTGGGTATTTTCCCAAGCCCGGTCAATACCATAGAGTATGTCGCCCGGTTTGGCACTGTCTGCAGCCACTACCACTCCTGCGCCGGTCATAATCAGAAGGGCACATACTGCCGCGGCGATTTTGATTTTTGGCATAATTATCGTCCTTGTATTAAGAAAAACAGGTGATTTATATAAAACTGCTTTATCGTTATTGTTTTCTGCTTGATGTGGGAGCTCGTTTAAGAGGGCACGAGTCGCTGATTGCCATTCTGGACGCGGGGTAACCTGTAGAGAACGTAACTGTTTGATGATTTGGTTAGAATTCCAAGTTTCCATGACAAAGGTTCCTAAGTTTGGTAAGTGCTCGATGCAGTCGAACTTTAATAACTCCGTAGGGCTGTTGTGCAATAATGGCTATTTCTCGAGGAGAAAGTTCATTGATATAGCGGAGCGTGAGTAATTCTTGATCTATGGGGCGTAGGGTGTGCATAAGAGCGAGTATCTGCTCGTGCAGCTGTTGGTGTTCAACGGCTTGTGCGACTGATTCGAGCACCGGAGCTGTTTCTTCGTTGAGTTCCGCATGTATTTTGGGGTTTCTCAGATGATCACGAATGGTATTGAGAGCGATAGCAAACAGCCAGGTTTTCAGCGATGCTTTTCGAGGGTCGAAGCGGGAACGGGCATGCCAGGCTTTGAGGAAGACATCCTGCGTCAATTCTTCGGCGATGTCCTGTTCTCCCACCCGGACGTACACATATTTGTAGAGAAGTTCGTTGTACTGCTCAAAGGCAGTAACGAGGTCTGAGTGATCGAGCATACTTTTTGTATTTGATGAGTACTCGCTAGTGTATACGAATACACAGGTACTAAGTTACAGGGGACTCTATATTCGTACATGGAGCGCGCGGTTGCTGATCCAGAGTACCGTGCCGAACCAGAACGCCGGCCAGAATCCATCCAGGTGAAAACCAGACACGAGACTGCTGGCAGCCTGGAGCAGCAGGACATTGAGTACAAGATAGAAAATACCAAGGCTGAGGATGGTAAGAGGAAGGGTTAAAAGTACCAGCAGCGGTTTTATAAAGGTATTAATGACCGCAAGAACCACCGCAACAACGAGGGCAGTAAGGTATGAATCAACTGAAACGCCGGGCAGCAGATAGGCGGCGGTAAATACCACAACGCTATAGAGCAGCAGCGCTGCGAGACGGCTTTCGGGTTCATGGGTATGATGATGGGGGAACATGGGCAAATTCCTTTGTTGTGGGGCTAATATAAACAATAGCGTGGGGTAAAAACGAGAGAAACGAGATGGGAGAAGAGGTTTGGGTTAGTTCGATTGTTGTAACGATAAACAAACTCGGCCAGGTACAGATTCAGATACTTTTTCCATACCCCATGATAGATTGTTCCGAGCAACCGTTTAAGATGGCTCCATATCCCTTCGATAGTGTTGGTATGCGTATGGAACAGCTTCTCTACAAATTCTTTACTGTGATTAACGTAACGGTGACGATATCCAATCTGAAGCCCCATGTAGCCTAATCTTCCGTCAGTTAGTATTAAGCTGCCTTTTTCTACCTTGTCTCTGATTTGTTGCTGTACTGTCTCTTCCTCAACATTAGGTATGATTTCAAGAGCCGTCTGCCCATGTCGCTGAACAATACCCTGGACTATGAGATGGTTAATCCATGCCTCATCTGCTTCAATTACCCCAAAGAACGTATGCGGCTGTCCAGTCTCTTGTACTACCTCCCTGATCTTCCTGAGCATCCGTAGTGCTACCGGATATGAGACAGTAATTTTTGTCTTAAGCTCCACTGCTGATATCCCTTTCTTTTGACTGAATTCAAACATGGTGTACAGCCACTTCCAGAGTGGGACTTTACTCCGGTCGAATATGGTTCCCGTTCGATCTGTAAACGTCTTTCCGCAATGAGGACACAGGTATCTGCGATTCAATGTTGTTCGCTTTCCATGATGATGGATTCCCAGGCAGGTGCAATATGGGCAATGTATCTTTCCT
>JAKQHK010000022.1 GCA_029573015.1 bacterium | reverse complement strand
CAATCCCAATTTCGCTGGCAGCAATGCTCCCGCCCCGCCTCCCCTAACCCCTCCGGTCATACGGAGGGGAACCAACGGGGCGGGACTTCCAGCTGTTCAGCCTCTAGACTGATGTCCCCTCCCCTTGTGGGAGGGGATCGTTTACAAAGGGGAGGGAGTCTGTATCGCTTCGGGACTGATATCCCCTCCACCTGTGGGAGGGGGAAAGTATAGAAGGGGGAGGGGGCTCACCGCCCAAAGCTCACAGCTCAAAGACACACAAAACGCCCGTCGACGTGTCGCGAGACACATCTCCGGGCGTCAGTACCATCAGCACCGCGGCCAACCAGAGCAAACAACTTTTGGAACTGATATGCTAGTCCCTTGTCTCATAACTAATGACTTGAGACTATAGACTATAAGTCTATTTGTTCTGGTTGCCGGCCGCGGTGGTGCATGCGGACGGCTGGCGAAGAACGTGTAGCGCCGTTCTTCTAATTTTTATTTATGCATTGATGCCCGAGGGGGGCGGAGAGCCAGGCGGAAGTCCAGGAAGCACCTCATCGGTGTCCCAGATGCGAACATCTGCATCGGTCTCAAACCAAACACCATCGGTCAAAGAGATACCGATGGTGATGGTTTCTTCTTCCACGACGATGCACGTCACATACTCCCCTTCTTCCTCCGAGGTGTAAGGTGTTGCAACTGAAAACCATTCCCCATTAACTTCGTGAAGCACCATAACACCCATCCCCGGGAAAAAAACCACAGCCGCAGTCTCGCCGACCGCGTATCCATGCCCCTTATCATCCTGAGGAATATAGAATCGTTGCCCCGGGGTGGGGTCGCAGGTTTCAACCTGCACTAAGCTATCCTGGAAGACCGGTGAAACCGGAGCTCCCGCCCCGAGTTCCTCCGCCCTCTGATCAAACTGCTCTTCAATATCTACCGGCCCGCTACAGCCGGTGGCCATGAAAACAACTACCAGGATGGCCAATCCTAGCAGAATATACTGAATGCGCTTCATAGCGCCTCCATCCACCAGTCGAATTTCACATTACCACTTACGTCGGGTAATGCTATCTGGCAGGCAAAAAAGGCACATATGCATATACCCTTTTTGCCAGCCAGATCGACTGATAGAATCCTACATCTGTCCGTATTCGCATGCATGATGGTAAGGTGCGCTTCGTTGTTCTGTGGCACCGGTTTGCCAGCATTTGGCAGTCGGGCGTGAAAACAACAAAGCTCTGGGAAACACATAGTCTCCCAGTATTATATTGTATCATCAATTTTATATATTACAAACTATACGCTTTGAACCTTGAGCGATGGGCTTTTGGCTAAAGGCTATACGCGATACGTATACCACCTGACAACTGCTAACTGAAGACTGAGTGCTGGAAACCTGCGCTCCGGGGGTGTCATTGCGAGGAGTGAAACGACGTGGCAATCCCAATTTCGCTGGCAGCAATGCTCCCGCCCCGCCTCCCCTAACCCCTCCGGTCATACGGAGGGGAACCAACGGGGCGGGACTTCCAGCTGTTCAGCCTCTATACTGATATCTCCTCCCCCTGTGGGAGGGGGAAAGTATAAAAGGGGGAGGGGGCGTCTGTTTCGCAATTGGACTGATATACCCCCCTGCGGGAGGGGATCATTTACGAAGGGCAGGGGGCTCACCGCTCATTGCTCATAGCACACCCCTCAAAGCCCATGCTATACTGATACAGTCCATCTCTACGTCAGGAATCAGCATGCTGATTTTTATCCTCATCTCAGCGATTTACATCATTTGTCTCGCGCTTGTCGACGGACTGTTCAATCGGCTGGTATTCCGTGAGCATGCTTCCGAGCCGATTGACTCTGAAGTTAAGCAGCGCATCTACACCCTGCCTGAATGGAAGGGCATCGGCATAGTCCTGCTAGCTATCCTCCCTGCCATCCTCCCGACTATTGCGCTGCTCATCCTCTCTGATCTGGAGCATCTCCTGGTCTACTGGATCGTCCTGCTTGTCGTGCAGTGGGATATGATCTTTGGCAAAGTTGTCTTCCATGACTGGTGGGGGGACATCCCAAGCATTTGCCTGCCTATCATCGGCTGGCAGCGATATCCGCTCTGGCTCATGACCCTCCTGCGGCTTGGCGCAGCGCTTCTGCTTGGAGGCGTGTATATCAAACTGATTGGCTAAAAGATGAGCCGGCCCCAATATATCCTTATTCTATAGCGTTGACGCATTCTGTCGTGGACGATATACTATAAGCCTGCGTTAAGGCTAAAAATGTATAAAAGTCTATCCGATGTCCAGAGGAAAGATACTCTATTTAGACGATGCTGCTGGGCTGGTTGAGCATACAGGCGCAACTGCCGCATTCAATCGCAAGCAGCAACAGGCAATTGAAGCTGCGAAACCACAACAAACGCTAGCCGAAGAAAGACCGGATATCCAGGCAACCGATCATCTCCCTGAGACCGGAAAGCTAATGGGGCGCTTAGAAAAATGGGTAGATCAAATCCAGATACTCGCTACGCTGCATGTTTGGGACACGTGGCAACCTCCTCGAGCATTAGCTGATAGACCGATGGGGTTCCTCCCTCCTCGCAGTCGAGACCGGGAATTGGAATACGTCGCCGTTGACGCCATGACAGATCTTGATCATATCGAAGCAATCTTACAAAAAGGTGATACTGATCATCTATCAATGAATCAATGGTATGCTCTCGAGCATTATGCAGAACGACTCAAAGTAACCTTGAGATTTTTTGCCCGGGTTCTCGATCGTGCCTGTATAGAAGCTAACCAGGAAGCAGATCGGTATACTAGACGTGCAGTGCAAAAAATGTGACATTACGCGATGATAGCTCACCCTTTCCCTACCATCGAGCCTGCGAAGTCAAGCAAAATCAAGTTATTTACCCCAGATCTCATACAACAGCATGGCACCAGATGAACCTGACCAGAATGGATGCCGTCCTCAATCAAGAGCTCAATCTGACGGACGCTCAGATCGAGCGACAACAAAATGATCTTATCCAACCCGGGCAGTTGGTATATGAACTTTTCTTTGCACCTCCGACAGAAGAAGACCTGCTATTCGGTAACACCTTGTTTGATACACCCCAGGACCTTTCTATCCAGCGTCTGCTTCACCTCGGATATCGTCAGGATCGCAAAGCACACCGCCTCGCTGCCTGTCTCGATGTTGATCTCAGTACAGAAAACAAAAGCCTGTCTGTACGTACTGCAGCTAATAACAATGGGTTGTTACACGAACTGGCTAGACAGAACGCTATTGTACAAGTCGGTGTAGAAATCCTGAAACTATCGCAGCTGGACGGGATTATCCATCTGCCGGCAATTGCACGTGCGCATCGTGAAATCGCCCGCCTCACGCACCGTATCGAGCGTATTAAAACACGCATAATCAATGAGGCGCGGGCGGAATTCTTGGCTAAAGCCGCACCGCGAGCTGCAGCATTCGGTGCAGTTCTCGGTGTGATAGGATCAGTCCTCGGTGAAAATGCCCGTTTTCTGACCCCGGAATTTACCCCTCAGCCTGTCCCGACCGCTCCTCAATCCCCGGAATCAACACCCGTACCACTTATCGATAAAGCAGCTCAAACATTTCAATCTCTACCCCGGGCACTACCCCATCCACTAGCACCATCTCCCGCTCTGGAGACACCCTCACCCGCTGATTTTTTCCGTACAGCAATTGATAATTTCCAATCCGGTCTGGAATCATCTCCTGAAGCAGGACTGACGAATCCGGCATGGCTTGAGACGGCTTCGAAATATCTGTTCTGGATCATGTCAGCCTTGGCACTCCAGACAGGTGCCTATGCGTTATGGCAGAATTTCAGCGAACGCACGTACCGCCAGAAGAAACACCGCCCGACAAAAAAGCAACCGAGAGAACGTCAACTTCCACAAGGAATACGGAGACTTCTCGACCAGCTGCATACTCTATCCACTCTGCTCGACGCTCCAGAAGAAGAAAAAACATATCAAGAATATGCTATCGCTCTCAAAAAAATACAGGATATCCGAAGGCTGCTCGCTGATTTGCCTGACACAGAACAAATTTATCAGCTAATAGATGATGCACTCAAATTGTTAGAAGAGCAATACAGACAACAGCACCCTGATTTGGCAGATTTAGACATTCCTGGAGATAATCCTGTAAATCCCGATCAACCTGCTGATCCTGTTAAGTCAGTAGATGGATTATAAGCTGGAAATAAGTACTGATATGCCATCGATGGCACTTTTGATTTTCTTATCCTGCTTATCAATCCATGCATGAGAGGTAGCAATCGTTTCCAGCCGATTACCCAGCAGCTTCTCCATCACTCCCGCATTCGCTCCCCCGACATGCGTCCGCCGGGCAAGCGCTTTAAGCGGATCGAGCGCTTCCTGCAGATCACTGTTTGTCACTTGCAGTTCAATCCCCTCCTCCAGCGCCTGCTGGGCGAGATCATGGGGAGTCAGCTCGTAGAGTTTCTTGCCTGTGGAAACGAACTGTTTAATAAGCGTGCCTACGATCCGGTAAGCAATCCGGTACGGCAAACCATACTGCTGAGAAAGGTAATCAGCCAGATCCGTGGAGAGTGAATAATTTTCTTTAACCAGAAATGCCATCCGCTCAGTATTCACCTGTAAACATGTGATTACTTGTACTAATTGTTCTATTGATTCTTTGCTTCTTTGATGGCCGGTCATGATCAGTTCCTTGGTTTCCCGGCTGTCCCGGTTGTACCCCATAGGTAAGGCTTTTAATAGCTCCATACCCTGAAACAACTGACCATGAACGATGCTTGCGTTAGCCCGGATGAGCTCGAGCACATCCGGATTTTTCTTCTGGGGCATGATGGAGCTGCCGGTTAGCTTGCCCATTTGTTCTGCCACCTGCTCGCCTAATGTCACCTGCCCGGATTCAAAAGTAGTCATGAGCAACACGTCCTGGGCGCATTTGGACAGATGATTCATAAGCAGGGAATAATCAGCCAGTAGCTCCAGCTCATACTCCCCCCGGTTCCCCACCGTATCTGCTGGGATTTCCTGCACCCCGTCAAAGGCAAGCAGTTTGGCTACGTACAACCGGTCAAGCGGCCAACTCGTCCCATAGCTCTCGGCTGCGCCCAGCGGAGAAAAATTATGCCGCTCATAGGTCGCCTGGATGCGGTCTATATCCCGGATAAGCATATCTGCATAACTCGCGCACCATTGCGCAAAGCTTGTCGGTTTGGCTGGCTGCATATGCGTATAGCCAGGCATGACCGTGGTCAGATGCTTCTGGCCCAACTGGATAAAAGCTTCCGCAAGCTGCACCGCAGACTCTAGCAGCTGCAGAACTGTATCGCGCACGTACAACTTTTGGGTAACAAGCACCTGATCATTCCGGCTGCGACCCGTGTGGATCTTACCGCCAGTTTGCTTCCCGACCTGGTCGGTTACCAGCTTTTCCAGGGTAAGCTGCGCGCCGAGCGCCGGGTCATAGGGAAAATCCCCCTGTTCAGCGACCTGCTTGATGTCCTCCAACACCTGCAAAACCGCCTTGACCTCCGCTGGCTGCATAACCCCTATTTTACCTAAACCGGCAACATGCGCCTGCGTGCCCCAGGCATCATACACAGCCATCAGACAGTCAGCCTGCTGCTGCTCTGTCGTCACAATATAGCTTAATGTTTTATTGCTTTCTTTGATCATTTTTATTCCTTATTAATTATTAAAGAGTTAACGGGTTGACGGGTTTGGACCAGAGGTCCATCGTCCTTTGGACGAAGCGGGTTACGAGTTATTTGATGGCTCAAAGCTCACAGCTCATAGCTCACGGCTCATCGCTATCCTGCCTGTCATGCCGTACAGCTTGCAGAAGCCGCGGGCATCTGCGCCGCTCCAGGCACTGTTGCCCTCCGCATAAACAGCAACCTTGGCATCCATCAAACTGTACGGACTCGTAGCACCGGCCACGATGACATTGCCCTTGAACAACTGCACCTGCACCGTACCGCTTACTTGCTGATGCATGGCATCTAGAAATGTCTTAATATCCTCAACGAGCGGATCGAAAAACTGCGCTTCATGGAGCATATCTCCGTAGACAGTCCCGAGCGTCTGCAGCCAGAATAGCTGTTTGGCAGTCAGTGTCAGTTTCTGCAATTCCTGCAACGCAGGTAGAATCGTCATATACGCTGGAGCTTCAAAACCGAGCCTGCCTTTGATTCCTAAAATCGTCTCACCCAGATGCGTTCCCTTCCCAATGCCGTGTTGCGCCGCCAAAGCGCTAACGTCCGAAAAAAGACTAAGGGCGTCTAGCTTTTTGCCATTAAGCCTAACCGCACACCCCTGTTCAAACTGTATCTCGATACTCTCCGGCTCGTCCGGCGTATCTGCCAAAGGCTTAACCGTTGGATAGACATCACCCGGACACAAGCCCTGCGAACCATTGAATTCCTTTCCGCAGATCGTTGTCCCGAGACAGCTCGTGTTGAGCGAATACTCCTTCTTGACTGCGGAAAATGAAACACCATGCTTCTGCAAGTACTCAGCCTCGGCCTGACGGGTGAGTCCCTGATCCCGGTAAGGAGCGATGATTTCCATCTGCGGCGCCAAGGCATAAAAAACGCTTTCAAACCGAACCTGGTCATTGCCTGCCCCGGTCGAGCCGTGTGCTATGGCTTGAGCCTGCAATTGTTTGGCAACCGTAACCACGTGCATTGCTTCCAGCTGCCGGGGCAGAGAGCTGATGAGCGGATAAGTATTATTGCGGAGATAGCCGGCTTTCAACAGATAACTAACGTAATCGCGCAAAAAACTGTCTTGGGCATCGACACAGACATGACTAACTGCGCCCAGCTCCGTTGACCGCCTGACAATTTCCTCCAGTTGAGTAACCGTGAACCCGCCGGTATTCACCGTGCAGGTATGTACCTCCCAGCCTTGCTCCTTGAGCCAGACAACTGCGTAGGAGGTATCAAGACCACCAGAAAAAGCTACGAGAACTTTTTTATTCATATAAATCTCCTTTGATTAATTGATTAATCTATTGCGAGTTGGCGGGTTTGCGGGTTGACGGGTTATCAGGGCCTGATCAATTTCCTCTCCTCCGACTCGCCAGCCCTCCGAACCCTGAGTGAAGCTTGCCCAGATGAGGGGCGAAGGGGAAGGAGAGTCACTCGTAACTCGCAACTCGCTAACCCAGTAACTGGTTATGAACAGTAGTCTTCGCCAGCACGATACAACTGCATTTTTGACCGTTGTTGGCAAGATAGGTTGTATATTGCGGACAGGTTCTGCAGCCAGCCCAGAAATGCGGATCCTGCGTCACCGCAGAGAACGGCATCTCGGCAAATCCCATGGCTTTTCTCGTTTTCTTGACCATCGGCGCATCAGTCAGGCTGAATACTGTTGCACCGGGATATTTGTCTACCGCCAGTTCCCACAGCGAAACAACTATCGCTGAACCGATCCCCTGCTTCCGATAGGCTTTTGGAACGATCAAGCCGCAATTTGAGATGAATTTGCCATCATCCCACAGTTTAATGGAGCTAAAACCGACAACCTCCCCGAGTCCATTGATGGCGAGTGCTGCATGCCCCTGCTGCATCACCCCAGCGACGTACTCCGGACTCCGAGCTGCCAGAGCTATACCCGGCTCCTGCAACGCTTCGGTAATCATCTCTGATATTGCTTGTGCATAGACGACGTGGTACGGCGTTGCAATACTGACTGACCACTGCTTGGCAAGTTTTTCCTTTTGGATGGCTAACATATTGATCTCCAGTTTGAAAAATAATGAATGATGTTCTTTGTTCTAAGATCTGATCTCATGGCTCAACGCTCTCTGCTCTTTCTGTGGTTACAAAAAACCTCCAACTATTCAAGCCGGAGGTTTCATCTGATACATAGACTATGCAAACACACTCATAGACACCTCCGGCGTAGACGATTACGACGACGGCGAATATTCAAATTTACGTTTTTGATTGTGTTGTTACTAAACATTTCTTTCATGTCTTACTTAATGGCTTAATTGATTTATTAAGCGTATGATTTATTGTTTTGTTGATTTTTTTATGAATTCCTTTGTGCCCTTCGTGTGCTTTGTGGTTAATAAGTATAAAAAAAACCGCACATCCCTATTCTCACTCGAGAACAGGGACGTACGGTTTGTACGTGGTACCACCCTTGTTTCTCCTCCAAAACTTTAGTATCGGAGGACTTAACAATTGTGCGTCTTTCTGAAAACTGCGGGTTCATCCGGATGATTGGGGAAGCTCTCAACTGGTGCTCTTCCCTTGCTGTACAGAAATCATGCCTGACTACTCTGGTTCTCTGACGCGGTATATGCTTACACATATAGTATGAATAATAGTATACAATCTGTCAACCCGCTCCTTGCCAACTCGGATAGCATCTGCCTATAATCGCAGGGGGACGAGTCGTGAGTCACAAGTCTTTAGTCACGAGTCAGGTGTGAGGTGAGAGGTGAAAAAAAACACCAACTCGTCAACCCGCCTACCCACTGTAGTCCCGATGAACCAGGACGAAGGAGGGACAACCCACTAATCCGTTAATAAAGAATAGATGAATAATGAGCAAATTCCCTGACCAGCCTGACTCCACTCAGATCCACAAACGCGGCACCTCAACAAAAAATTATATCCTGACTCCCGGCTCGCTCGGTCTGCAGATCAGGGATGCCATCGTCAGCAACCTCCGCTCTATCTGGCTGCATGAGGAGCTCAACCCCAAGTATTTCCCTATCGTCGAGATCGAACATCCCGCCGACCTGTCGCATGGAGACTGGGCATGCAGCATAGCTTTGCAGCTCGCGAAGATTCTGAAGCAGAATCCATTTGAAATCGCCACCGAGCTCGCCGAACTCGTTGGTCAGGATAATATCGCCGGTATAGCCAAGATTGAAGTGATCAAGCCGGGCTTTATCAATTTTCATCTGTCTGCTGCATGGCTTGCCCAACAAACAGAATTGATCCTCAAACAGGCAGAAAAATTTGGTCAGGTGGAAAACCGTGTTGGTAAAACCATCATGATCGAACACACCCAACCGAATACGCATAAAGCGTTGCATGTTGGTCATCTGCGCAATACCGTACTTGGTATGGCAGAAGTCCGTCTGCACCGGGCCGTAGGGTATGAAGTTATTTCTACAACATACGGCGGCGATGTCGGTCCCCATATTGCCAAATGCATCTACGGACTACGCGGTGAAGATTTGACCAAGTACCCAACGCTTGACGACCAGATCAAGCTGCTTGCTGACTCATATGTCAAAGGCGGCACCGAGGAAAGCGAGGCAGCCGAGGAAGAAATGAAGCGCATCAACAAAGCGCTCTACGAGCAGTCAGACGAAGAGATTAACACGCTCTGGGAAATTACCCGCGAGTGGAGTATTGCCAAGCAGAAGGAAATTTATGTTCGCGTCGGTACGGAGCTAGAACGCTTTTATTGGGAATCAGAAGTCTGGCGTCGTGGAGTGGAGCTCATACAACAAAATATGGGAACCGTTTTCACCGAAAGTCAGGGCGCAATTATTTTCGAGGGGGAGCGCTATGGTCTACACACCCGCGTTTTTATGACCGGTCAGGGTACACCTACCTATGAAGGCAAGGAGCTCGGGCTCGAATCTCTCAAGATGGAAGAATATGATTTTGATTTCAATGTCATCCAGGTAGGCAATGACCATGAACCGTATTTTAGCGTGGTGATCAAAGCACTCGAAGAGGTATTTCCTGACAAAAAAGGGGTATTTGAAAGCGAGCACTTCGGCATGGTGAGCATCCCGAGCGGTAAAATGTCATCCCGAACCGGCAACGTCATTTTCCTCGAGGACATCCTCAACGAGATGCACGAGCGTGCCTATGCCGAGGTGGACAAACGCTATCCGGATCTGCCGGCTGAGAAAAAAAATGCCCTGGCTGAAACCATAGGTATTGGCGCCACCAAATATGCCCTGCTTAAATACGACCCACGGCAGGACATCACCTTTGATCCGGAACAAACTCTTTCTTTCACCGGCGATAGCGGCGCCTATCTGCAGTACGTCTGCGTCAGAATCCAAAGCTTGCTTGAAAAAGCTCAACAGCAACACATGAGTCTCGACGCTCAACTCTCAACTCTTGATTTTTCCCAGGAAGAACTGACCCTGCTCCGCAAGCTCTATCGCTTGCCGGAAATCATCATCCACGCCCAGCTCGAATACAAACCCAATCACCTCTGTTCCTACCTCTTCGACCTGGCGCAGACATTCAATGATTTTTATCAAGCCTGTCCGGTGCTCAATGCAGAAAAGCAAGAAATTGTCGCGGCACGACTATTCCTGTGTCAGGCTACCCTGCAGGTTCTGCGCAACGGTTTAGCAGTGCTGGGAATTGCTGTACCTGAAAAGATGTAATATGCATATTCTAAATAATGAACCGCTCTCCCGCCACACCACCTATTGCATCGGTGGTCCGGTGGACTGCATGCTCTTTCCGGAAACACATGCTGATTTTCTTGCCGTGCCTGAAATGATCGGCGATCAGCCCTATATGCTCCTCGGCAACGGTTCTAATGTGCTTTTCGCAGACCAGCCGTTTCACGCCGTGATTATCAACCTTACGCGCTGGACCGGAATCACAACCAAAAATTCCAACTTAACTGTTGCCTCAGGCACCTCACTCGCCGAGCTAACAGCCTGGGCTGGAGAGCATGCGCTCAGCGGTTACGATTTCCTCGCTGGTATCCCCGGCTCAGTCGGTGGGGCAGTCTTCATGAACGCCGGTGCCTGGGGAAAATATATGGATGCACTCGTACAGGCAGTCGAAGTGTTCCAACTAGACACGCGTTCTTTCAAGTGGTACGCACAGCAGGAACTGTCATTTGCCTACCGGCGGCAGACATTCCTCCAACCGCAGGACATCATCACGCAAGTAAGGCTCAAGGCTACTGACACAGCCCAGGATGCCGCCGAAAATATCAAAGAAATAAAACGAAAACGGGCAGAAAAGCATCCCTGCGGACTGAGCTGCGGTTCAGTGTTCAAAAATCCTCCGGATCAGCCGGCGGGTAAGCTTATCGAAGCCTGCGGACTCAAAGGAACTAAACACGGCGGAGCACAAATTTCAGACAAGCACACCAATTTTATCCTTAACACCGGCTCAGCCAGCTTTACTGATATCATGGCTCTGATCACCCTCGCCCAGAAAAAAGTTAAAGAGAAGTTTGATATTCTTCTTGAACCCGAAGTAAAAATCATACAAGATATAGACAGCCCGCTCTTCCGGCGTTTATAACCCGCAAACTCGTCACCCGTTAACTCGAAACATACCCGTGTCTAATCCAAAAAGTGCAGCCCAACCGTTAGCAGTCAATAGAAAAGCTCGTCATGACTACCACATCAGTGATACATACGAGGCGGGTATTATGCTGACCGGCGCGGAAGTCAAAGCAGTCCGTGCCGGTAGACTGAGCTTGCGCGACTGCTATGCCAAATTTGACCGCCACAATGAACTCTGGTTGATCAATGCGCATATCGGTGATTACCAGCCTGGCGAGCAGGCAAAGATAGAACCAACTCGTCGCCGCAAGCTTCTCCTGCATAAAAGTGAACTGCACCGGCTGCTCGGCCAGGCAAACCAAAAAGGACTCACCCTCGTACCGCTGGCTGCCTACAGTTCGCGCGGCCGGATAAAAATAGAGGTTGGGCTGGCCAAAGGCAAAAAGCTGTATGATAAAAAAGAAGACAAGAAACGAGCTGACATCAAGCGGGACATCCAGCGGGAAATAAAAAGCGCGCACTATAAGCTTTAGCTGTATTCTGTATTCTGTATTCTGTATTCTGTATTCTGTATTCTGTATTCTGTATTCTGTATTCTGTATTTATCAGCAAGGAATCTCATGCCATTTCTCATTTTCCTGGTCGTCGTCGCAATCTTTGTCCCGATCGTCATCAAGGCAAAAGGCAAGGGAAAAGGGATAGCAATCAGCACTGGTCTGGTAGCCTTCATCCTCGCTACTTTCCTCAGCGCCTTTGCGGCTGATTTCTATGTGGTCGTTGAACCGGGAGAAGTCGCTGTCTACCGGGATCTGTTCAAGGGGGTGTTGAACCGCGTCGATGGAACCGGCATGCATTTCAAGCTGCCGATCATCCAGAAGGCGAAAAAATTTGTTATCCAGACGCAAGCCTATACCATGAGTATTGCCTCGGAAGAGGGCGCCGTCCGTGGCGATGATAGCCTGCAGGCAAAAACGTCAGACGGACAGGATGTCTGGGTGGACGTGACGATGTTTTTTCATATCACGCCCGACGAAGCTCCCCGCCTCTGGCAGACAGTTGGGGATGAATATGTGGATAAAATCATCCGGCCTAATGCCCGCGGTGAAGTGCGTCTGGTAGTTTCAGGGTATACTGCGGAAGGTTTGTATTCGGCTGAACAGCGGGCTGATGCCCAGAAAAAAATGGAAGAATCACTCACCCCGATTCTGGCTGACAAAGGCATCACTCTTGAACGCGTTACCCTGCGCAACGTGATTTTCACCCAGGAATTCTCCGACGCCGTAGAAGCCAAGCAGGTCGCCTACCAGCAGATCCAGAAAGCCGAATACGACCTGGAACGCAAGGAAATTGAAAAACAGCAGATGATCGTGGAAGCAGAAGGAGAGGCAGAAGCAATTCGGCTCAGAGGGGAAACGCTCAAAGCAAACCCGGCAGTCATCCAGTACGAATTTGTCCAAAAAATGTCGCCTGATATCCAGTGGGGCGTATTGCCGAGCGGAAGTATCCCGCTTCTCGATCTGAATGCCCTGATCAATACCAATCAATAATTACTACCATTACGCTAATATTTTAAAAAAGCAGCTTGCCCGCGCCGGCTGCTTTTTTATTGTTTCACATACAGGCTGATGCGCCCCTCCTGCCGAACCGGAATCCAGCCGGGCAGTGAAAAAAAGTTCGTGATCACCCGGCTGCCGGGCTTGAGCTCCCGGGATATTTTTTCTTCCAACCCTGCCATGATGTGGTACATGCCATAAATAATCACTACATCATACACACTGAAGTCAGCCCGCCAGAAACTCTTCCAGTAGACAGTCAGCAGTCGCTCCAGCTTCTGCTTCCGAATGCGCCGCCGGGAGACGAGCACGAGCGGTAGCTGTATTTCATAGCCATGCGCGGCTATCCCCTGTTTGCCGATTGCTACGAGAATCCGTCCGTCCCCGCTGCCCAGATCAGCAGCGAGTTCACCGGGTTTAAGGTCAGCATAGTCAAGGATGCGTGCGATCGAGGCAGCATCGCTCGGCACATACGGCGCACCGCGAAACATGGAAACAATATATCCAAAGCTGATCGTTACTTCGATCGCTACGATGACAAACACGATAGCAAGCAGTACAATAGTCATGCAGTCTTCCTTTGCTTGATTGCTTAGAACAAAACATTCAGGTATACTGCATTCTCCCGCCGCACCTTACCAACTGCATACACTACTGATTATTGCCTCTCGCAAGTGATACTCGTGCGGTATACCCTGCATCGCAGACAGTATACCAATGACAGATAAATAATCCACCCCATAGATGAATAATTTCACCACATGCTATACAAGATATTTTGTTGATGTATATACGAAACTGATGTTGTTTCTTTGGCGCGACCTTTCCCACCAAAGCCGGGACTGGGGAATTGATTATCTGACCTTCAACCATCATATAACCAACCCAAAGAAGAAATACCAGAACAGATAAGATAACCTGCGGGATAACACAATACGAGTAGTAACGCGTTTCTTTTACGTTACTTTTCTTTACTAAAGAAAAGTAAAATACTCCACGCACCTCAACCCAATGATGTGGGGATGCCGGGATTCGACAGAGCAAGAAAAGCACCAAGGGCAAGTCGAGCATGTCAGGTACACTCGTTAAACGTCCTGACACACGGCAAATGCCGACAACACTGGGCTTCGTGCCCTCCCCCTCGCTGCCTAAATAACAGCGAGCGTCCGCCGCTGCGCGCCCTGAAGCAGCGGATGGGCGCCAACCCTCAGGGCTGCTCTGCTGGTTTGCCGCCTGAAGACCTGCTGCTAAGCTAACCGGGCTACGCTGGAAGTCTATCCCGCTTGTTGATTGCTTCCAGTCGACAATCAAAACAAGCTACACTTGTAGTCCTTGCTGTTTCCCTTGTTTTGGACAGGGGGTTCGACTCCCCCTCATCTCCACCAATTTCTTAACGAGACGATTCCTATCGACGAGTTTTTAGAAATTGGTGTCCCCGAGCCTGTAATCAGGCGAGCGGGACTAACCCTCACTATACGGTTTAAACATCGGGATAATTTCATCCTACTGCTCTCCGCTACCGCGGATCGCAGGGATTCACTAACCCCTCATCTCCACCATTCGACTCACTTCGTTCGCTCATGGCAGGCCAAACTGAACATAATGTTCTCTCATGGCAGACCAAAACAAGTCGAATGCCCTGAACGAGATTTCTATCGAAGGGTTAAAAAAATATTTGGAAATAGTACCTTCGTACATTGCCATTCCCCGTCAGGTCATTCCATCATTTTTTCAGGAGGCCACATGACTTCAACAGAAACCAATCCTCAGAACCACAAGAAAATTCTCGTCATCCTGATCGTTGTTCTAATAATCATCCTCGCTGTGAGCATAATTATCATTCAAAGCGTAGCTCAGAACGAAGAAACCAGCACGAGCGCAGACCAGACGCCAGCCACGGAAGAACCCTCAACGTCATCCGACGGACTACGCACTGAAAATACCGAAACAACTGTGGTTGTATCCTGCGCGCCTGAGTTCGCCGGCGGGACGGTCACCAGCCATACCAATAGTGAGACGACCTGGTCATATTATTTTTCGGGAGTCGATCAATCGTACGTGCTCGAATACATCGCTGAACTCACCAAACAGGGCTGGGCTACCGATTCAGCCAAGACCATCGCCGGCACATCATTTTACGACATGCAAAGCGGTACCTGTTCCCTCTCTCTCAGGCATCATTCCCCTGATAACGGCGTGATTCTGGAAGTCAAAGAGACGGGCGATAAATAATTTTTTTACCATCGATTATGCATTATATATGGATATACTACTTTACATCCTGATCATTCTGCTCATCCCCGTGCTCATCGCCAGCCTCTCAGCCGCCCCGCCCTTGCCAACCAAAGCCAAGGATGTTGACCGGCTTGTCAGGCTCGCAGCCATCAAACCGACTGATGTTGTCTACGATCTGGGCACCGGTGACGGTCGGCTCATGTTTGCGGCTGCCCGGCTGAGCGCA
>JAKQHK010000125.1 GCA_029573015.1 bacterium | reverse complement strand
ATCAACAGCGTCAGATTGACCTCCATACCATCAAGGAGGGACTGCAAAAATATTACGCCCAGAACAGCAATCTCTACCCTGTACTCCTCGAAGTCGACATCAACGGCACAGATGACCCGCTCACCCAGATTCTGGTACCGCTCTACCTTGATGACATGCCCGGTCAGGAGGAATCAGGCTCACAATCATACTATTACTCCTCTCTTTCAGGAAAAAGCTTTATTCTCAAAGCCATGCTCAGTGATGGAAGCATGTATTCCATCAATGAAACTGAGGAAAGCAACTAGCATGAAACTGATCATTCTCGGTTCCGGCACCTGCCTCCCCAGCACCTCACGGCATCCTGCCGGTTACCTGCTGGACACCGGAGCGGAGCTGTTGCTTATTGACTGCGGTGACGGCACGCTAAACCAGATCGCACACGCGGGATATGACCCGATGCAGATCACAACCATCCTGATCAGCCATGGTCATCTCGACCATTTCGCCGGCTTGTTTGCCCTGCTCATGAGCTACATGGTTGCCGGCCGTACAAACCCGCTTTCCATCCTCTGCCCTCCGGACCTGCATGCCAAATTGCTTACATTGCTAGCGACTCTGGATACCTGCGGAACTTCTATGGAAACTTCGTGGCTGGGCACGCACTATCAACGAATCATCGATCCACTAGAACCAGGCAACAGCGAACAACCGTTTGGCAAACTAACTGTTATGCAACTCGTGCATGCAGACCTGATCGCCTATGGTTATCGCATCGAAGTTAAAGACAAGGCGATTGTTTACTCAGGCGATACCGAGTACTGTCCTGCTCTCATATCTCTCTGCAAAAAAGCTGACGCAGCTATCCTGGATTGTTCATTTCCCAACGGAACTGAAGCAAACGGGCATCTCACGCCGGGACTGGCAGGCATGGCTGCCACTGAGGCAAAAGCCAAACACCTGATTCTCAGCCATATCTATCCTGAAACTGACCGACACGACCTGAATGCCGAAACACAAACGAGCTTTATCGGCAAAATCACAGTAGCACGAGATCTACTTTCAATAACAGTATAAAACCTTACTAATCCTAATCACTACCATACCAGTCTTATGAACAAAATCCTTGTCTTTGTGAATATCCGCATCGCAAAAACAAAAAACCAGGTAGAACGTGTTAATAAGTGGTGCAAAAAAAATAAAATAAAACTGGAGGTTATCGAGCATGCCCTTGCCCCGCGCGAGGATAATGCCTGTGAATCCATCTATCAGTGGCAAACCCAGAAAATGCACCCCGATCTCGCCGTTATCCTCGGAGGGGACGGGACGCTTCTCAGGGCAGCTACCGCTTTCGCACCACTCGGCATCCCCCTGCTGCCTATTGCCACCGGCAATGTCGGCTTTCTCATCCAGCATTCCACGCAGAACATGCTGAAGGCACTGGATTATTTACATACACATCCGGAGTGGAAATACGACGAACGCGTCATGCTCGAAGCCTGCAGCGAAAGCCAGCGCATGAAACTGCAGGCGCTCAACGAGTTTGTCATAACCCGCCCCGATACCACCCGTCTTAAAGGTTTCAAAATCAAAATCAATAACATGTATGTTACTGATTACCGGGCTGATGCGCTCATCATCTCCACGGCGACCGGGTCGTCCGGTTACAACCTTTCGGCTTACGGTCCGCTCATCATCCCGCAGCTCGACAATGTCGTCATCACCCCCATCTGCGCCCACCCACCCATGATCAGGCCGCTCGTTGCCAGCGCGTCTGATACCATAGAAATTTACCCGGATGCGGATAATAACGAACCGCTGGTCCTCGTCGCTAACGGACAGACGCGCAAGACGTTGTATCGGAAACGCAAGCTGCTGATCCGGAAAGCGCCATTTACACTCAAGCTGATTGAGACTCCATACGGCATCACGTTTTTTGAATCGCTCCGCAACAAACTCGGCTGGAAATAGTTTTCACTATCTTAAGGAGTATTCCATGAACTACCTCAAGCTCGCTGACTATGATTTCAGTAATCAAGCTGTGCTCGTCCGCTCCGACCTCGACAGCCCCTATGATAAAGAAAAAAATGAGATTATGGATAATGAACGCTTAAGCGAAGCTGCCAAAACTCTCCGCTACCTTGCCGAACGCGGTGCAAAAGTCGTTACTATCGGCCACCAGGCACGCCCGGGCAAAGCAAGCTTTACCCGCCTTAAACGGCATGCGGAACTGCTGAGCAGCTACTGCGGACAGGAAGTAAAATATTGCGACAGCATCCATGACGCGAATGCACGGGATATGATCCAAACCCTGAAGCCGGGAGAACTTCTTGTGCTGGAGAACGTAAGATTCTCAAGTGAAGAAACTCTCGAACTCGATCTGGAAAAATATCCGACCACCCACATGGTCCGCGATCTCGAACCAATGTTTGCCTATTATGTACAAAACAGTTTTACCACTGCCCATCGCACCCACACCTCCATGGTCGGCTTCCAGAACATCCCCAATATCGCGGGTCTGCGCATGCAGCTGGAAATAGACGGGATCAGCAAAGCAGCCCAGCAGGCTGACCGGCCGTACGTCATGATTTTTGGCGGTGCGAAAATTTTCGATTACTTCAGCCTCATGGACAAAGTCCTCAAGGAAGACAGCGTGGATACGATCCTCGCTGGTGGATTACTTGGCGACCTCTGCCTCCTGGCCAAGGGATACAAACTTGGCAAAAAGATGGAATTTCTCACCGAGACTGATTCGCTCGCGAAACAAAAACTGCTTGATCTGCTGCCACAGGTTACCGACTATCTCACCGCTTATCCTGACAAATTTGTCATCCCGGTGGATGTAGCACTGGATGTGGATGGTAAACGACAGGAGATACCAGTAAGTGAACTTCCATCTGATTATATGTTCTATGATATTGGAGCGAAAACCGCCGCGCTCTTTGCAGAAAAGATCAAGAAGGCAAAAACCA
>JAKQHK010000118.1 GCA_029573015.1 bacterium | reverse complement strand
ACAGATAGCGACGGAAATACGATTTCTGCCCAGGCTCCCGATATCAGGGTGGCAGCCAATGCCGATCTTTCAACTTCCCGCAAAGCAGTGAATGTATCCAGAGTAAATCCGGGTGATGTCATCACGTATACCATTACTTTTGCGAATACCGGTACCATGGCAGCTAATACCGTAACCATAACCGACATGATACCCGCCAGGACAAGCTATATAGCCAAATCAGCAAAACTGAATAATACGGTCATCAGCACCGATCCGATCAGTAGCGATGGCAGCAGGATTACGGTCAGCCTCTCCTCTATGGCACCGAACACGACCCAGACTGTCAGTTTCCAGGTCAGAGCCGGCGACAACAACACAACCACGGATGCGACCATCAGCAATACTGCCACTATCAGCTCGACAGAAACCGGTACAATGACCACAAACACGGTGACGACCATCCTGAATGGCACTGCTGCCCAGCCAGGCACAACTGGCAATCAGAATGTCATCCTCATCTTCATACTGACGTTTGGGCTGATCAGCATACTATATATCTCGGGTACGGTTTTGAAAAAGAAATTTTTACATCAATCGTTCCATGAATAAGCAATCCATACAAAAAAATATTCTCAATACTCATTGCTCATTACTGATTCGTGAGGTGTTGGGTCAAAAGCACCCCGCCCTGCTTTCGGGCAGGCGGGGTGCTTGAAAACCCGTTTATTATATACGGTTATATAAACGATGTTCTCCGCACGTTTGCCCCTCTGTCATCGATGTCAATCGCTCTTAAAACTGAATACTAGAATAATTCTACTATTGAGTATTAGTCTTTTGTGTATCTTTTATCCGTATCTCAGCTGTATAGCTGCCGAACCATCCTGGGAAGTGAAAACTATTTTTGGGGTAACCGTCAGCTCGGAAAGTGCTCTCGAGGATTACATTAATCTTTTTCTTAATTTTTTATACCAGATTATCGGCTCAATAACAGTGCTGCGCATCATCATCGGAGGATATCGTTATACCATGTCTGCCGGCAATCCCAACCAAGTGCGAGCCGCAAAAAAAACTATTATCCGTTCCCTCATCGGTTTAACTCTCGTCCTTACTGCTTATCTTATTACCAATACTCTGTTTGACATAATTATCCAAAGTCAAAGCTGAACGAATCACATATGCATACACGCAAAAAAAACAACATCCTGAAGCTGACTGCCCTGCCCCTCATCGGAGTGATTCTGCTCAATGTGGCACTCGTTCGTCAGAGCGATGCAGCTGCCCAAAATAATCTTCGCAATATCCCCTACTGGTCAGACCCTATCAAGCAGAACGAGCTCATGCTTGGAGCCATGGATCAGACATATGGCAATGATGAAAAGAACATAATCGGTGCTGACGAACTTTATGAGCAGGCAGTACAGATGGCTTCTTCACTAGAAAATGAAGTCATAAGCATCATCAAGGACGACTCCATAACAAATAAGCAAGAAGAAATAACCAAGCTGGTCGATGCGATATACAAGGAAGATCTCGACTATGAAGATCCCGAAGATATCGCCGAATTTGGAATCCTCAACCATATCGAGTATATCTACGCCAGCTGGCTTGTCTACCCCAATGGCGATGGTCTGGACCTGACCCGCGCCGATGCAGCCCGGGATTACTACGAAACGGAAGCCCAGTTATCTACCTCTCTGCAGAACAAAATCGACAACCTGAAAGCCGAGCTGACTATCTACCGTAATAACAGCATTGAAGAAACCGAACTCCTGACCGAAGCGACAAATTTCGACACAGGTGATGTCGAATACCTGCCGGAATACGCCGTTGCTGCTACTGATCTCCATGATCTGGTCACTGCCGAAGCAAGTCTTATAACCGGCAAGACATATGCATACTGGGGAAAAACCGAACATCCCACTTTGCTGGAGATAGCGCAAAACTTCCGGACAATCTCGTTCATACGCACCAAAGCGATTTATAAAAAGTATGAAACCCAAAAACAGGCGCAGCTTGATGTTGCCTATGAAGTCCAGAAGGAAGTTAATGATATCATGGGGTATGTATCAGCCGCTCCCTATGACATGGCATCGCTCCTGATCACTTTCAAGAACAAGGAATTCCTGTTTTATGCTTTAACCAGTCCGCATGCCAATTGCCTGCTGGCAGAAAACGGGTTTGATGGTCTGAGCGATGCGACCCTGCCTTCCATAACTACCACACCTCCTCCGGCACCCTCTCCATACAGCTCGGTCGAACCCATGGATTGGGACGGATTTGCGACTATGACCCTCGACCTCAACACTCAATGGGACAATACAGAAACAGCGGTGAACGCCTACCGGACACAATACGAAATCGCTCCCAATTTAACAAACAGCGATACCTATGCCGAATTCCAGAATGCTACTCTGCAGATCAATATCCTCAAGGACAAAAATCTGCGGTATATATCGGAAATCATCGAAGACCTGAATGCCCGGGTAAGTGAAGCTAATTTAAAAATCAAAAATCTGGACGAGATTATCAGTGCGACCATACAATCCTTGTCAGCCAACAGCGGTTTTTGGGCAGAATTAAAAGCAGCGCTGGTTAAGATCGTAACCTGGCTGCTTAGCCTGTTTGGCAGATTTCTTAATTTTGGTCTCAGCGAACTGAACGAAACTGACAGCCTCAGGCAGATACATGGTATTACCCGCGGTTTTGCTAATATCGGCTTTGTAGCGCTCATAGCATTTATCGGTCTGGCAATCAGCATGGAGTGGAACATCAATGCCTATGACCTGCGTTCACTGATCCCCCGGTTTTTCGCCAGCATCATTCTGGTTAATTCCAGCCTCATGCTCGCTCAACTTTTTACGGATCTCGGTTTGATTTTTTCTAATGTACTCCTGACGCAATCAGGGCGCATCGTAGCCAATATCGAACTTTTTTCGCGAGTCGGTGCAGATGGCAACACGCTTGGCCTGTCAGCTGGAGCACCCAACCTGTTATTTGGCAGCTTGCTTTCTTCAAGCTTTGCCACCATGCAAAACAGTTTGTTTTCCAGCGATCTGATCGCCGTTTTCGTACTCATTCTGGTTTTTTGCATAACCTCGGCAGTTAATATTCTGCTGGCAGTTCGGACCGCTGGCCTGTGGCTGCTGATCATCGCTTCACCCCTCGTCTACCTTATCTGGCTTGTACCTGGTGCCCAAAATGTCGTAAAAGCCTGGTGGAAAAACTTTTTCATCCTTTTGATACTTGGACCGGCCGTCGCCCTGATTTTCCTCATTGGCATTTCCCTCGCCCGTTTCGAAATCGCTGATGATTTTCTCAGAGTATTCATTGGTATCGGTACTTTTGCTCTGATGCTCATCGTACCATCTTTCATGATGGGCATATCCCTATCATCGAAGTCGGAGAAGCATACCACGACAAGCAGTCAACCGATGCCGATCCAACATCCTGCTGGCTACCAGTCAGCAGCTCCAGCACAGAACCAGCCCAAAGAAACAGAACAGGCACGCAGTTCACGCGAATATCTAAAAAATCTGGCAAAAGCACCGGATATTTCAACATTACAAGGAAAGGCAGAAGCACCGCAAGCACAGCAACTTGTAACCCAAACAATTCAGGAACAGACAAAGCCAGCCAATCCCTCGACTATTCCTGCAACTCCTGAAAAACTCGATGTGGCGGATCTGATCAGAAAACAGGCAAGCGGTATGAAAAAAGAAGCATCGTCACCCCTGGCTGATATTGTCAAACGTATGCTCGGTACCAAACAGTATGATGATCTTACTGCCCGCCTCTCTACCATGTTCAAAAAAAATGCCCTGAGTACTGCCGTAACCGGTTCCCTCTTCAAAATGCAGGACGGTCTGAAATACCTGTCAGGTCTGCTAACAAACACGAAACAGCCCGCCGATATCCGCCAGATGGCCCATGGAGTTATTCACGAATACTACCACGAACAACCGCTGGAAATTCAAAGCCTGTCCGCACATGTCCAGAACTCAGACCAATCCATATCCAATGCTGCCCTGCAGGTGCTTAGAGTCGGTGTAGAAGCTCTCGGCCGCGATCTCATGCTCCGTCCCCAGGATGAAAAGCTCAAGGATGCAGCCAAAGAAGTTGTTGCTCGAATGCCGGAAAAACTCGCCTGGATCATCACAGGCTCGGATGGGGACCGTACCAACCGGGAACAAGCAATTACCGTTGGTATCGAACAAACCAGGGACAGCACCCATGCTGCTGCCGACCTGTTTACCCGGCTTTCAGCAGATGATGTCAAACAACTCGGCGATGCACTGAGCATACCTGCCCTGAGTGTCATAGCAACTGAGGAAAAAGAAAAACTCGCTCCCAGCCACATCGACCGTCTGCTTTCCGGCTTGCGCCAGAAAACACCGGAATACCTCCCGGTCGCTAAAACTATCATAACCACCATCAATGAAAAACCTGAAGCTATCGGAGAAAAAGGAGCGTATCCGTTGCCAGCCGCTGAAAGAATCATGGAAACCAATCCCCAGTTCGCACAAATTGATGAAACCCTTCGTCTCCCGGAAGCAACAACACATACTATCCTGACCATGCATCCGGAACTGGCAAAGGAACCGATTATCTCTCAAACCGACGCAATAGCACAGACAGCGAAAATGGTTGGCCAACCCCAATTGTCGCATAACCAAAATGCTCCTCAGGTAGAACTCAAACCCGTACCAACTGATAAAAAACATCTGGCTGTCGCTGTTTCACCCCCGGAGCTGGAATCGTATATAAGTGAAAATTTGGCAAATATCACCCCCAGCCTGATTGACAAACTGTTCAGCGTTTCTGACCAGGAGCTTGCACAGCACCGGGGAAGCCTCAAAATGCTAGCTGATGCATTCAATGCTCAGGTAAACGGCATGGAACTCACTGCCAACCTGCCCGCGACGACACTGTCCCGTCTCGCTGAACATGCTGGAACCCTGGCAAGCTACGGCTTGCCTCTACAGCCGGTATCAGAGAAAAAACAGGAACAAACCATCCTGGCTGGTAAATATGATAATTATCCGGCAGACCGGATCACCCGGCTGGATGACGGAGTTTTCCTGCCGTTCCTAACAGCTAAAATACAGGCTGATCCGGCGCATATTACACCTGAACACATCGACCGTCTCTTCCTGGGGCTGGCTACCGATCAGGATCAATACCTCCCGGCTCTCTATCAGGTTCTCTCACCCGATGCGGGCATCCCCCAGCCGATATATGCCAAAACCATCAATGCCTTGATTGATAAGCATCCTGACCTTGTGTTACCTGAACATGTCACCGCTTCAATCTCCGGTTTAACAGAGAAACCAGATCTGTTCCACGGGATTGTCAGCAAGCTGGCATCACTCTATCACAATCAAAACGATACACTAGGACAAGAAGGCAAGCTCAAACTTGATACAGCTGCTACGCTCTCCATGAACAAAGATATCCTCAATGGAGTTACTCCGCCCATTATTCTTGATCCCCATCCTTCTCCCAATACCGCTGTCTCAGCGTCACTGGTCAAACAGGCCAAGGGAGAATCCATTGACATCATACCTAATACTGTTTTCTATCCAGGCATAGCTCAGCTTGCTGACACCCAGCCACAATTTATCAGACCGGAACATATCGCCCGGGTTATCAAAGACAGCGAAACCAATCCCGAACTGGCCCTGCCGGTTCTCCAGAAACTGGCAAGCAGCTTTGATACTACTGACATGAACCACCAGCCGGAAGAACCACTGAGTAAAACCAATATGCTTCTGCTGGCCAGCCAGGCGCAATCACTTGAGTTGAAGGGTATCAAGCTTGATGAAACTAATCTCAAACACTGTTTCCATGAAGCTGTCAAGAACGGTCTGGAGTTAAACAACATGCGCACGCTGGAGGGCGCAGTCAAGGACCTGGGTAGACAGATGAACAAAGCGCCTGGCAGCGAAAAAAGCAACCAAAAGGAAAACGAAATATTCATCGCCCCGTCTGAAACAGAGACAACCCATGTCGAGGGCAAGGCAGAACTTGCCCGGGAAAACGTCAGCCAGGAATTCCTGCAGGTTGAACAGTCGGATGCGATCGCTGATTATGCAGCCAATGCGACAACTTCTCTGGAAGAAGCCCAGGTGATCGCACCAGACGTCAATGTCGATCAAGCCGCAGCAGATGAACAGACATCTAAGGATAGCTCCACCGTCGTCATTGATTCCAACTTGACAACCACCACACCGCAAAAAACCCAATAGCTAACAACCCTGCATAGCAGCATGCACGTTGCGTTAACTGGGCATTTTGGGTACCATAACGCTGGTTGAT
>JAKQHK010000116.1 GCA_029573015.1 bacterium | reverse complement strand
CGGAGTTGTGGACGGCGTGCTTTATCACGAACGCGAGATAATCGTGAACGTCGATGATTCGGTGGTGATGTTTACCGGTTTACCCAAGCAACACCAGCTCATCCGCCGGTCGCGCGGATTTGTACCAGAAGCTATACCCTTGCCGAGAAAGCTAGATAAGAAAGTGCTGTGCTTTGGGGCGCAGCAAAAAAACACCTTTTGTTTTGGGTTCGGAAATAAAGCAATTCTCTCCCAGCATAATGGCGATCTGGACACGCAGGAAGCGCAGGAGGCATTCGAGCATGCCCTGCAGCATATGAAGCGCGTGTTCGCCTTCGAACCTGAGCTGATAGTCTGCGATATGCACCCGGAGTATGCCTCGAGCCGTTATGCCCGGCGGCTGGCAGAAAATCGGCATTTGCCGCTCATCGAAGTGCAGCACCATGAAGCACATGCTTTCAGCGTAGCTGATGCTCATGCAGAGGTGCAAGGACCAGTTTTAGCAGTTAGCTTTGATGGAACGGGTTATGGTACGGATGGAAATATCTGGGGGGGAGAGTTTTTTCAAATTGTTAATTGTAACTTGAAAATTGCAAATTTGAATTTAGATAGTCAAAATGTATTAGCAGATACTGATACTGTTGATAGTGATAGTGCAGGCATGATCGAGAGAGTGGCGCATTTTGACTACGTTTCCATGCCGGGCGGGGATTATGCGGTCAAAGAACCCTACCGCATGATGCTGGCGCATCTCTGGAAAACATTCGGTGACCGAAGTATAGACGAATACTTCCGGGATAGTGTTGCCAACCAGACATTTCGCGGTGTATGGGAATTAGTTAAACGTGGCGGGCATGTGCAGACATCGAGCGTTGGGCGCCTGTTTGACGCGATATCTGCATTGCTGACCGGAAGATATGTCACAAGCTATGAGGGACAGGCGGCCATGGAGCTGGAAACACTGGCGCGGAGCGGTAACAAGCGGGTGAAGGCTCTCGAGTGTGAAATCCATGAAAAATCCGGGCAGATTCATATAAATACTGATCCTCTTTTTGAAACCGTGATCAAGCGGCTGGCGGGCCAGAGCAATCCGGCGGATCTGGCATTAGCATTCCACAAGTCTATAGCGCGGGTGATTGTCAGGGTTGCTGAGAGAATGAATGAGAAGTGTGCTTTAGTCGGAGTCAGCCTGTCTGGCGGGGTTTTTCAGAACACCCTTCTGGTTAGTCTGGCAAGTGAGGCATTGCACAAAGCAGGATTTAAGGTATATTTGCCGGGTAGTGTACCGGTTAATGATGGAGGGATTTCTTTCGGACAGTTGCTGTATGTGCTGGCTAGAGATATGGATCGGTTGTGACGGTTTAGCGAATTTTCGGGATACGAGTTACGTGTTTAGAATATAGAATATAGAGTTTAGGAGTTAGTGTAAAGGATAGCGATGTGTCTTGCGGTGCCGATGCAGGTGTTGACTGTTGATAAGCAAGAAAAAAAAGGCGAAGTCGAAATAGACGGGGTTAGAACGCGTGTCGATCTCTCGCTCGTTGAGGCCGATATTGGAGATTACGTAATCGTGCATGCCGGTTTTGCCATCCAAAAATTGGACGAAGCAGAGGCAAAGAAAACGCTCGCGCTGTTTAACGAGATTGCCGGTTTGGCCAGGGACGATACTCATTAGCCTGCATCTGTCACAGCGATGACCGGGACTGAAATCAGACATCAGACATCAGACATCTGCTTTGTGTTACTGAACCCTTGTTTCTCGTCTTACCCCTAACCCCTAACCCCTAACCCCTATGAAATATCTCGATGAATTCCGGGATCCGGCTGTTGCTCGGAAACTCGTGGATAAAATTCATGCCGTGAAACTGGATCGGGAAGTCAAGTTCATGGAAGTGTGCGGTTCGCATACCATGGCAATTTCGCGAGCGGGTATCCGCAAATTATTGCCTAAAAACGTTACATTACTTTCCGGGCCTGGATGTCCGGTCTGTGTGACCGATCAGTCAGATATTGACGCGATGATTAGCCTGGCACGCATCCCGGATGTGGTCATTACGACGTTCGGTGATATGATGCGCGTCCCGGGTAGTTCGGGAAGCCTGCTGGATGAAAAGGCGAATGGTGCGGATGTGCGGGTAGTGTATTCGACACTCGACGCCCTGGCACTTGCCGAACAAGAATCGAATAAGCAGGTGGTTTTTATGGGGATTGGTTTTGAGACCACGATCCCGACTATAGCCCGGGCAATCAGACTGGCAGATGATAACCATGTGGTTAACTTTCTGGTATACATGGCTGGTAAAACCATGCCAGAACCCATGGATGTGCTCGCTGGTGATCCGGAGATCGGCTTGCACGGTTTCCTCTGTCCGGCGCATGTGAGCACGATTATTGGTACGCGGGCGTATGAACCGATTGTGGAAAAATATCATATCCCCTGCGTGGCTGCAGGCTTTGAGCCGCTGGATATTCTGCAGGGTGTCCTGATGCTTATGGAACAGGTGGCTTCCGGGACAGCCCGGGTTGAAAATGAATATAGTCGTGTAGCAACCGTTGAGGGAAACAGGACAGCCCAGGAGCTGATGGCTGCGGTACTTGAGCCGTGCGCTGCGCAGTGGCGGGGCATAGGGGTTATACCGAACAGCGGTTTGAAAATCCGGACAGCCTATGCAGCGCATGACGCGCAGGTGCGTTTCCACGACGAGCTAGCCGGCAGCTTAAAACCTGATAGCAGCAAGGCAGTTTCACTGCATGCCTGTCAGTGTGGTGAGGTGCTCAAGGGGAAGATCGTCCCGCCACAATGCCCGCTGTTCGGAAAAGCCTGCACTCCCCAGAATCCGGTCGGGCCGTGCATGGTTTCGTCGGAGGGCAGCTGCTCGGCGTATTATCGCTATGAGCGTGAATAGCATTCAGCTATGAGCTTCGAGCTGTCAGCTGTGTCAACGCGGATTGCCACGTCCCGACGCTGTCGGGACTCGCAATGACACAGGGATATCTGTCTTTGCGAGCACAGCGAAGCAAACTCGTGAGGAGAAACAGGTTCTGGACTCGCAATGATGTGATGGTTAGTTCGTCTTCAGCGTGATCAGATTGATCTGCGGCCGGGCAAAAAAGCGCAGGGGCGGTGTTATCGTACCAACACCGTTTGAAATCAAGACGGTGGTTTGTTCGGTTTCTACAAGTCCAGTCCGATACTTTTGTCCGTGCTCAGATGGTACCAGTGGAGCCCACAGTCCGAACATGGTTACCTGACCGCCATGTGTGTGACCGGAGAGCATGAGATCAACCTTGTTGCTCGTCAATTCTTCGGCAAAGTCAGGATTATGTGAAATCAGGATGAAATAATCACTTTCGTCCACATCGCTGAGCAGGGGATCAAGCAATTGCTTTTCTGTCCAGAGATCGCCGCTACCACCCACTTTGATTCTTGCCCCGTCAACTTCCAGCCACATGGCTTCGTTGTCCAACAGTTTGACACCAGCTTTTTGCATTGCCTGTTTGGTCTGCTCAGTGCCTTCCCAATTGTCATGATTACCCAGAACTGCATAGATTCCAAGAGGTGCTTTCAAGCCTGACAATGCTTCGAAGCAGGGGTCGATATACTTCGAGTCTCGGTGCACGTAGTCACCACCTAGAATGATGATATTTGGGTTTAAT
>JAKQHK010000101.1 GCA_029573015.1 bacterium | reverse complement strand
AAGACCATTCGAATTGCAGACCGGCATGACCGGTGGCGAGGTCAAGCACGGCTTTGCCGGTGGCAGCCATGACCGCGGGTATGCTCAATAGAAAGGCAAAGCGTGCCGCTGCTGCGTGGGAGAAGCCCTGGGTCACCCCAGCCCAGATCGTCATCCCGGAACGGGAAACGCCGGGCAGGAGAGCGGCGGCCTGTGCCAGCCCTATGATAAGTGCGTTTTTGGCAGTTAAAGCCGATAGAGGGTTTGATTTTCTCTTGCGTATGCGGAATTCTGTAATCAGCAGCAGGGTTGCGACGATGATGAACCAGACGCCAATCCAGGAGATATCCCGGAATATCGTCCCGATCGCGTCATTGAATAATAAACCGGCGATGAGCACAGGAATGGTTGCCAGGATCATCATGCTACCCTGCTGCCGTAATGCTGTTTCAGCAGGGCGGTGCGGCAGCCAAGCGCGAAGTAGAAGGACGAGATCCTTCCGGAAATAAAAGCAGAGCGCCAATAATGATCCGGCATGCATGAAGACGTCGAAAAGCAATCCCTGGTCCGGCCAGCCGAACAGGCGGGGGATGAGCACAAGATGCGCGGAACTGCTGATAGGTAGGAATTCGCTCAGCCCCTGGACTGTTCCGAGCACTATTGCCTGAAGATATGACATGTCACCCTTGCTGGTCTAACGATTGTGCTGCTGATAGGAGCGGTGGCTACCATAGCATAAAGCCGGGATAAAACAAAGGGCTGCTTTTCAAGCATACATAAATATGCTACCCTTTTTCTATACTGTTTTAGCCATGAAAGCCAGATGACACGACGATCAGAACGCTGGTTGCGGGGTTTGCCCGGATTGCTTGCCTGGTGCATGCTCGGAGGTCTGGCAGTTATTTCTGTGGTCAGCCCTGATATTGTCGCCTACGTTCTCCTGCTGTATGCCCTGTACTGGGTGTTCCGTACCTGTATCCATCTCGTACGCCTCTGCCTCGGTTTTTTTTATGTGACCAAAGCCATGCAGGTGGACTGGTGGCAGCGCTGCGAGATGCTGATGACCCGTTTGCCTGAGCGCAAACGCGAGGTCAAGACCGAGCTGGCAGACTGGTGGGAGAGCCGCGGCATCAATCCGTTTGGTCAGGATTTGTTTACCGGCATTCGTAAAGCGGTGTCGCTCATTTTCTGTTTTATCAGGGATCAGACTGCTTTCCGGCAGTATGTCAATTTGCGAGAGGAATACCGCGCCTTGGTCATATACGATCTTGACAGCCGGCGTCCTGCCTGCGAGAGGATCGAACATTTGGTAATTGTTCCAGTATACAAGGAAAGTGAAGCTGTCCTCGGTCCGACGCTTGATCATCTGGCCGGGGTCGATTTTCCCCATGAGCGGGTGCATGTGCTCATCGCGCAGGAGGCAGCTGATTCCAATGCCGATGCCATGCAGCAGTGGATCACGCAGACCTATGCTCACAGTTTGCCGCATCTGTATTTCAGCCGTCACGTGCTCATGCCAGGTGAGGTTGCTGGCAAATCAGCCAACCAGGCATATGCCATACAGTGGTTTGAGCAAACAGTCTTGCAGCAGCAGCCCATCGATGCCCGTCATTTACTCGTCACCAGTCTGGACGCGGATTACCGGATGCATCCCCAGTACTTCGCGCATCTAACCTATTCGTATGTTTCTGACTGGCGGCGAGACTATCATATCTATCAGCCGATCCCCATGTTTTTCAACAATATCTGGCGGGTAAACATGTTTTCCCGCATCCAGGCAGCCCTGGGGACCCAGATCCAGATGGCCCGCCAGTTTGACAGGCGGGAAAACCGCAGCTGGTCTAGCTATGCTGCATCCTTCGCCACTATCAAGCAAGCCGGCTACTGGGATGTGGATGTGCTGCAGGAGGATTCGCGGCTTTACTGGAAAATTTATTTTGCGCTTGGGGAAAAAGTGCGGGTCCAGCCCCTGTTTTTGCCGGTTTATGGGGATGCAGTCAGTGCGGCTTCGTATGGCAAAGCATTGCGGAATTTGTATGAACAGATCAGGCGTTGGGCTTGGGGGGCGACTGATGTGCCCTATGTCCTCGTCCAATCAATACGCCATAGGGAAATTCCATTGCGGTCGCGGCTGGTGGCCTGTGTGGATGTCTTGACGAATTATTTCAACTGGGCAACCATGCCGATTATCCTGGGTATTGGAACTTTTTTACCGCTCTACTTGAGCCCCCATTTTGCCCAGACGGTAATGGGATACAATTTACCGGTCTTTACTTCGCGGCTGCTCACCTTTACCAGCGTGGTAACTGTAGTCTTTGTTACATTTGACGCGATTCTGAGCCCGAAAAAACCGGCAGACTGGACACCGCTTCAGCGTGCCCAGGTATATGTACAATGGCTGATGATGCCGGTTGTCGGCGTGCTGTTCGGGGCGTTGCCGGCGCTGGATGCGCAGACCAGGATGCTGCTCGGTAAAAATCTTGATTACAAGGTTACAGAAAAAGGGGTATGATCAACTATACCTTTCGAAGCCAGAGAGAACTGGTTACGTTTCTATTACTGAGTATACCGGCTTTTGGTACTGGCTGGGGTCTGTTTGCTGTATTCGGCTGGCTGACAGCGCATCCGCTATCGCTGACCTATTATTTGGTAACGTGTCTTGGTTTGGGCCTTGCTGTGCTCGGATGTGTGATTCTTTATTATCTATTTTGTTATTTCACGCTGACTTATGTCCTCACCCAGGACTATCTGATGATCAAATCAGGATTGACCCGTTATGCAATCCCGCTCGGTGATATTCAGGTAAAAAAGCACAGCAAGCAGGGACTGTGGGATTTTTGGGAGAATCGTTGGACCAGATCCGGCCATAAGGTACAGTATCTGACTTCCTGTTTCCCGCTGCTGCGCGGGACACTGTCCCTGCAGTACCGTGACATGGAATTTATCATCAATCCCAGACAGCAGATAGTGTTCCTGGCGGCTTTCTACCGGATTGATAAACTGCGGGTGCTCGATACAGAGAAACCTGCCGACGAAAAACAAGTAACCTTTTCCCGTTCGAAATTTCTGGACAACCTGCAAAGCTGGTTGCCGGACAGGCAGTATGCAGGCTATATCCTTTTGAATTTTTTCTTGCTATTCATTTTAAGCGGGTATGTATTCTGGGGCATAGGCATCATCCCGCGCTATGCGGTATTGCATTACACGGTTTTGGGAGGGATAGAACTCGACGGTCCCAAACAGTTCTTATTATTGTTTGCGGTTATTGGTTGGGTTCTTTTCATTGTTGCTACGATTATCTCCAAAGTGCTCAGCAGATATGAACGTCTGGCGGGATACCTGCTATTAGGTTTTTTCCCGTTTATTCAGATAGCACTCGCCGTTGCTATGCATGGCATTCTGGAAGTTACCGGTTAACACTTTTTTTGAGGGAATGGCATGACAGAATTCAGTAAGGTATATGATTTTCATGAAATTGAGGACAAAATCTATCAGAAATGGGAGAGTAGCGGTTTTTTTAAGCCAGAAGTGCATCCCAAAGGCAAGCCGTATTGCATCATCATGCCGCCGCCGAATATAACCGGCAAATTGCATATGGGTCATGCCATGTTCGTGGCCATCCAGGACCTTTTTATCCGCTATCATCGCATGAAGGGCGAGGCAGTTCTCTGGCTGCCGGGTACTGACCATGCGAGCATTGCTACTCAGAATGTCGTGGAAAAAGAAATCAAGAAGGAGAATCTTACCCGTCACGATCTTGGTAGGGAAAAGTTTCTGGAACGCGTATGGGCTTGGGTGGATGAATACGGGAAGATCATCACCACACAGATACGCAAGCTCGGTGCTTCCTGCGACTGGTCCCGGGAGCGGTTCACTATGGATGACCGGGCAAATAAGGCGGTTAACCATGCTTTTACGGAATTATACCGTCAGAAGTTGATCTACAAAGGGAAGTATCTGATCAACTGGTGTCCCCGCTGCCAGACTGTGCTAGCGGATGATGAAGTCGAACATGCGGAATCAGAAGCAAAGCTTTATACACTGAGTTATCCGATCATGGAGAATGGCAAGCCAGGTGAAGCATCCATATCCGTGGCTACCGTTCGTCCTGAAACCATGATCGGTGATACAGCAGTGGCTGTTCATCCGGACGACCCCCGCTATCAGGATTTGGTCGGGAAAATGGCATTTTTACCTGTGGCGGAACGGGAGATACCGATCATCGCAGACAAACGGGTGGATATGGAATTCGGCACCGGAGCGGTAAAAATTACTCCGGCGCATGATTTTAATGATTATGAAATAGCCCGGCATCACAATCTGCCACTTATTAATATCCTCACAGAAGAAGGTCGTATCCGGGAAGGCATGTTCGGTGCAGGTCTTGATGTTGTCCAGGCACGTCGAAAGATCATCAAAACTTTACGGAGCGGCGGCTATCTCAGCAAGGAAGTTAATTACTCCCATAGTGTGGGACACTGCTACCGCTGTGATACGACCATTGAACCCTATATCTCAACGCAATGGTTTGTGCATACCGAGGCGCTCGCCGCCCGGGCATTACAGGTGGTTGCGGACGGGAAAATTCATTTTATTCCCCAGCGTATGACCAAAATTTTTAACCACTGGATGGGAAACCTGCATGACTGGTGTATCAGCCGTCAGCTCTGGTGGGGACACCAGATACCGGCGTGGTACTGTCAGGATTGCCTGGAAAAGGAAAAAGCCAGGGATGCTGCTGAACTTGATTACCGGGTATTCACGATAGTATCCGATCAAGAGCCGGCATCATGCCCGCAGTGCGGAGGGACACGTCTGGAACGTGATCCGGACACGCTTGATACCTGGTTCAGTTCCGGTCTCTGGCCGTTCAGCACTCTCGGCTGGCCGGAGGAGACTCCGGATCTCAAACGGTTCTTCCCGACCCAGATGATGGAGACCGGATATGACATCATTTTTTTCTGGGTAGCACGGATGGTGTTGCTGTCCCTGGGTTTGATGGATGATATCCCTTTCAAAAAAGTCTATTTGCATGGATTGGTACGTGATGCGCATGGCGAAAAAATGAGCAAATCTAAGGGTAATGTGGTCGATCCGCTGGAAATCATCGAAGAATTTGGCGCTGATGCCCTGCGGTTATCGTTTCTGCTAAATGTTACTCCGGGGAATGATATCAAGTTTTCGCAGGATAAAACCGTCGGTTATCGCAATTTCTGTAACAAGCTTTGGAACGCAACCCGATTCGCATTATTCTCGAAGAAAAATGCGTTTTATGAAGAATTGCACCTTTTGTATTTTGACGAAAGCAAGCTTTCGCTTCCTGACCGCTGGATCCTCAGCCGCCTCAATCAGGTGATCGCTCAAGCGACTAGATTGCTGGATGGCTATCGGTTCGGCGAGGCAGGCACGCTGCTGTACGAGTTTGTCTGGAACGACTTTTGCGACTGGTATCTGGAAATGAGCAAATCCCTGCTTGATTCAGAGGACTGGGATCGCCGCAGCGTGACGCAGGAAACGATTCTTCGGGTACTGCAGGCTGTGCTCAAGATGCTGCATCCGTATATTCCGTTCATTACCGAGGAAATCTGGCAGCGCATCGGATCGAAGCTGCATATGCTTGCTGATTATGAAAAATCAGAGCGCGACCTGATTACTGCTTCCTGGCCCAAGGCAAACAAGGCGTTGATCAATGATGGTCTTGAGACTGTTTTCCAGGTCTGGCGGGATAGTATCCAGAAAATCCGCAATATCCGCAGTGAAGCTGATCTGCCGCCTTCGGCGAAGCCGATCGTCACGATTGTTTTCACGGGCGATGATGCCCGGTATGATACGTTCAAGGAGCTGGAGGAACAGATGATCCGACTGACTCCTTTAAAACAGGTTGCCATCAGCAGGGAGATTCCTCAGAAGGATGATGCAGCTATCGAATTTGTTATCAGTCAGATACGGGTATTCGTCGTGTTTGACAAGCAGATTGACCGGGGCAAGGAAATGCTGCGCCTGCATGCAGAGCTTGATGATCTGGAAGTTCGCCTGGGGCGGCTTGCTGCGCTGCTGGCCAATGAACAATTTGTCCAGAATGCGCCCGCAGAAGTCGTAGGGCGGGAACGGAAGAAGATGGAGGAGCTGCTGCATCAGAAGGATGTTATTGAAAAGCAGATTGAGCGGATCAAGTCTTAGAGAGAGCGTCTGATTATGAAAAAAACAGCCAATACCGTGGGGATTGCCGTTCTCGTGCTTATCGCCGGCGTGAGTCTTGCCTGGTTTGTACGGGCCTGGATTCCGTCGTCTTCCCATTGGGCGGACGGCATGTCGGTTTATGATTTCATCAGCGAGGGGGACCGCCTGTATGAGGAACAGCGATACAGCGAGGCGCTGACGTATTACGAGCAGGCAGCCCAGAAGAGTCCTCAGGACGCTTCAGTCCGCATGCGTATCGGGCAGCTCTACCAGATAAAAAACCGTTTCATGGAAGCAGAACAGGAATTCCGTTTTGCTGAGCAGCTGGATGGTACCAATCCGGAAATCTGGTACCGGCTTGGTTGTATTTATATCGAATTGAAATACTGGGATGAGGCGCGGGAATATCTGGAAAGAACCCTTGCGGAAGTCAGAGACACGCCGATGGAGAAGGAAAAAGTCCGCTATCCGCTCGGACTGGCCAGCCTCTGGCTTTCTGAGTATGATGCGGCCGAAGCGCATTTTCAGCTTGCAGCCGAGGTGGAATCAGATAACACCCAGCAGGCGAAGTATTACTGGGGATTGCTCGTGAGCAGGCGGGACAGGGCCCAAGCCAAGGCGATACTTGGTTCTCTCGTCGCGCAATACCCTGACACGGATATCGCGTCGAAAGCCCAGAAAGCCATTGTAAGCCTTGATGATATTGATGCCACAGCCGACGAAACACTACGTATACTGAAAACCGGGGTGGTATACCTCGAGCATCTCATGCCGACCCTGGCTACAGAGTATTTTACCCAGGTCATTCAGCGCCAGCCTGATTATCAGAGTGCCCATTATTACCTGGGATACGCATACTTCCTCGCAGGTGATGTAGCCCGAGCCCAGGATGAACTGGAGGGTGCGCTTGATATCGGCGGAAAACCGGCTGCGCTTAATTACTATTATCTGGGCAAGCTCTATGCGTATGAGCAGGAATGGAGTAAAGCGGCCGAAGCGTTTGAACGCGCGGTAGACGGAGGAGAGACGAGCTATGATGTATATATCAATTTGGGACATGTCCTGCGTCAGACAGGAGAGTATTCCAAAGCAGTGAAAGCATATAAACTAGCCCGGGAGGTGCAACCGGATGAGCTCGGCGTATATCGGTCGCTGGTTTATCTGTATACGAGTACGTTGAAAGACATGGCGAGTGCGTTGGAGGTAGCCCGGCAGGCAGTCGAGCGGCAGCCGGATACTGCGCTCAGCCACAGCATTCTCGGCTGGGCGCTCGTGGAGTCCGGTGAACTGGAACAGGCCGAGCAGGAATTGCGGAAAGCTCTTGAGCTGGATCCGACTATTGCTTCAGCGCATTTGAATCTGGCCATGCTCTATGAGCAGAAAGGTCTGATAGATCAAGCGAAAGCAGAGTATCAGCTGGCACTTGATTTTGATTTCGAGGGAGATATCGCTCCGCTGGCTGATCAGGCTCTGGAGCGTTTATATCAGTAGGGTAGTGGACAGCACACCTGTTTCTGATTATACTTTTCAAATGGGTGATTGCTTTATTATTTTCTATAAAGAGTGCGGTAGGGTCTATGCCGATTTATGAGTATCAATGCAGAATTTGTGGATTTACCTATGAAAAATGGCAGGCATTCAACGATCCACCGGATACAAGCTGTCCGCAGTGTCCAGGACGGGTTTTCAAGGTGATGCATGCACCGGGGGTTGTTTTCAAAGGAAGTGGATTTTACAAGAACGACAGCCGGAAAAAAACCGGGTCAGCAGCAAGTCAGTCGTCCGGCACCACAGATAAAAAATAAAGGGAGTTATCAGCCCCCTTTATTTTTTATGCTTAAGTCGAGTGTGTTCGATCTCGCTGCCTGCGGTTGCGAGAGCTTCAGCGCAGGCAGCCTGCTGACAAGTGGCGGGCGGGGCATGGCTGAACTTAGGTTGACGACGTGTCCTGGGCTGGGAGTATTTTTTTCAGCAGGTGCTGGTGTCTGGTCAGGCATTTCCTGCACATAGATGTGTTGGTTGGTCGTGGTTACACTTGGTGCAGGATAAGCCGGTGCAGCAGTGCTGTTTTGCTTATAATTTTTTGGGAATTCGGAAGAATATGATGGCGTCGTGCCAGCTGTAGGTCGAATTTCAGGGCCAGAAGGTGGGGAAACCGGTGGAGAATCAGGGTGTTTCTGGATTGTCTCATGCATGTAGCCGCTTAATGAATTTTTAAACACCAGAAACAGAAATAACGTCAACAGAACAAACGGTGCGATTTTCAGGAAAAAATCTTTCGACTTCTCCAGGGAATTGCGCGTACCGCTGCTCATCTGATCGCTTGCTGTCAGTGACAGGGCAGTAGCATCTGCGGCTGCTTCCTGTTCCTGCGTGCTCGGTGTGTAGGCATTGGCATTCTGGTCTAGAGCCTGGGAACGTGCTTGCTCCTCAGCCTGTTTGTCTGCAAGAGCTGCAGCCTGATCAAGCTGCTCCTCCACGATTTCCTCTTCGCCTGTGGCGGTTACTTCCGGTTCATTAGCGCTGGTGTCGGTCGCGGCGACCGCCAGTGTTACAAAAGACAGGATGTCAGACGTGGAGATCAGACCTTCCTTGTCAGTTGATTGTACCTGGTACTGGTAGGTTGTCGCGGGCTGCAGATTCTGGAGAGTGACCGCATGGCTGAAAACATATTCATCTGTTCCGATGGTGGTGCCGAGATTTGTCGATGTGCCGTATTCGACATAGGAATTTGCCTGGTCAGTCGTGCTCCAGGTGATCCGGGCCGAGGTATTGGTCAGGTCACTGGCGGTAACCCCAGAAATCACTGGTCCCGGGAGTGTGTAGGTAATTTTCAGTTCAGGAACATTGCTGGCTGACTCAGAGCTGGCGAAAACGCAGGAATACGCCGGTGCAGCCTCTGGACCAAGCAGGGCAAAGCCATACTGACTGGTCGGTGCTGCGTGCCACTGCTTGATGGTACTGGTGAGCTCGTCATCCGAGGGAGTGTCATGCGTTGATGCAGCGCCCCAGATAACAAAATCTCCGACTGCATCCTGTTTGAGTGATTTGGTCTCGATGCCGTCACCTGTTTCTGGCTTATTGCTCCAGTTGAGCGTCGACTGGGTCCAGGGCGCACTGACTGGTTTAAGCTCAAAGGTGCGCGCTCCAGTAATAGTCCCTGATTTTAGATAGAGAGAGAGTGTAGCATTGGTGATGGTGGCTTTTTCCGGCAGTGCAGTCAGGTCAAAGAACAGATACGTTTCTTCCACCGCGGTTTCTTCCTCATCGCTGTAGCTTACCTGCAGGTCTTTTTCTGAACCATAGTTTTTCTGGGGAGCTGCCTGCGTTACGTATGTATCATCTTTTGCCTTGAGCGTCATGGTCTTGGTGTTCGATGTCGCAGCACAAGTCTGACTTATAGGTGCGATAACCGCCCATATCAAAAAAGAGAGCATCAGGCGCCAGAAGTATCGGTACATGCTCTGGTGTGTTTAAAAATATGACAGACGCATTTTAGCATAATGCCTGTAACTTTAACATTCTCATGTGCTGTTACGTTCCTTGATTATTCGTGTTACTATCCGTATTAGTTTATCTTGATTACACAAAGGAGAAACATGGAAAAGCAGCGTCAAGTCATTACTGTCGGTGTTGCGGTTGGGGCAGTTCTGCTGGTCGCTGGGATCAGCGCTCTGGTTACCGCTGCCCTGCTGCCAGCCAAGTCGTTGAAAGTGAGCTTGGCCGGAACAGGGGCAACTATCGAGGAACAGACCGGAGGTCTTTCAGTCAGCGGATCAGGCACAGCGTATGTGGCTCCTGATCTGGTGAAGTTGAGCGTGGGCGTGGAGGTCCGTAAGGAGACCGTTGAGGAAGCGCAAAGCGCCGCCACGCAGACCATGGGTAACGTGATCACTGCGATCAAGAACCTTGGGGTAGAGGACAAGAATCTCCAGACATCGAATTATTCTGTGCAACCCTACTATGAGGACAGCTCAGTCTGGGGTGACGAAAAAAAGATAGATTTTTTTATCGTTTCGAGTAATCTTTACATCCGTCTGGAACAGCTGGACAAAGTCGGGGAAGTCATCAATGCTGCAGTCGGTGCCGGAGCTAATTCGATCGGTTCGCTGGAGTTTACCCTCAAGGACTTCGAGGCCGCGCGCCAGAAAGCCTACAGCCTGGCAGCGGATATGGCCACGGAGCGGGCTGGATATTTAGCCAAGGAACTTGATGTTACTCTTGGTCAACTACTCGAAGCGGAAGCAGTGCATTATGACTACCAGCCGTACTACTACAGCAGTTTTGCCAATCAGGCGGTTTCCTTTGACGAGGCGAGTGCCGGCCTCTCCGATGCCATTAGTGCCGGACAGGTCGAGGTGAAGACAGCGGTTAATCTGAGATATGGCATAGTCGAATAGAGCGTGTGAGTGCTGTTAACAGTGACTTCTTGGGTTATACCAAAAAAGCTGCCTGCAGGCAGCTTTTTTTATTTTGTACGTTGTTCGCTTACGGATGGGATCCGGTGATCGTGTTATTGCCACCCTGGGTGAAGCGGGAAGCGGTGATGTCCCCTTCGATCGAGTTAGAGTTAACGATGCTGACCTCGCCCTGCGGAGCGCCAATATCACCAAATACCGAGTTGTTGCTGCCAAGGCGCACATTGCCTTGGCTCGCGGTAATGTCATGAAAAGAGTTGGAATTGCTGGCCTGCAGGTCGCCGCGATCAACACTGACCGCTTGCAGGAATTGTCCATTGCTGCCGATATTGACCGTGCCATTGCCCATAGAGACGGGCGCTTCCATGGTGACTGAATTGCCAATCGTCAGACTTCCGTTGGCGATGCTGATCCTGCCAGTGACTACTGCATTGCCTTCTATGGTGACATCGCCGGTCTCGAGCTTAATGTCCTCTGTGTAGTGCTCGGATGCTTTGATACGGATATAAACCGGTTTTTTGCTCTTTTTTTCAAAAAAGGTACAGCCAGACAGCAGGGAGATCAAGGAGATAATCAATAGGGAGCAGGTTAATTTATGCACGAGAAGCTTCCTGCGTTAATGAAGCAAGCCAGTCAGATCCATCGCATTTCAATGATGATTTCAAGTTTTGTAAATCATTGTATGCTTCTGTAAAAGCCGGATCAAGCGGTTCCTCTAAGGTCAGGTGTAATCTTTTCATAGCGTTGATAATATCTTGGCATAATGCAAGTTTATCAGCTCCGGGTTCGTTCATTTTTTCTCGAATCTCATTTACAAGTCTCACCGCTTGTATAGCTAACTCTGTTTTGTCTTCGGTTAAATCCGACATCAAGATGCCTTTATATGAAAGATTATTATTCGACCTAGTGTTGCTGGTGCTAGCGGTATATAGTTAAGCGTTAGCAGTGTGCGCTGATCAGATGTTCGAGGCAATATAATGTTTTAGCAGTTTGTGCCGTCATATTGCATACCTAGTCTATCAGTACTGGGGGCGATTATCGCAAGTCAAAAAAAGCTCTTCCTACGAGGAAGAGCCTGCTTACAACCGATGTTTTATATAGTTTTAGTTGTCGCTGGTGCGTCAATCAATTCACCACATCTCTAAACTCATCGTCCGTTGGCCGATTCGTTAAGATCTGTGGTGGGTCGCCCGCCTTCCCCTTCACTTCGTTCAGGGTTCGGCGGGTAAACCAGGGGCTTCCGCTTCCGTCAGCCTTTGGCTGACTACAGCGGACCTTGTTCTTCTCTATACTCAGGGCTGTACGTCTCGCCCCTGATAAAAAAATTTTCCATCCTGTGGAAACGCTTTGCATACTAACGTTTTCTTGCTCTGTACCGGATGCTGATCTGACATCATCCGGTACACCACATTTCTAAACTCATCGTCCGTTGGCCGATTCGTTAAGATCTGTGGTGGGTCGCCCGCCTTCCCCTTCACTTCGTTCAGGGTTCGGCGGGTAAACCAGGGGCTTCCCCTTCCATCCCAGAGCTTCGGGATTGCAGGGGATCTTACTTCTCGCCCCTGATGTCAAACAGGAAAAAATGACTATATGGTGGGTCGCCAGGGGCTCGAACCCTGAACCAATTGCTTAAGAGGCAACTGCTCTACCATTGAGCTAGCGACCCGTTTGGGAAATATTTTCGGTCAGATGATTAATTATATCCTTATATTGCTGTTTGAGTAAACGACGCCCCTCTGTTGTTTTCAGGAATTTTTCTCTTCTCAGCGCATCACTTTTTAAATAATAACATTCGTATCCGATAAGATGAAATGGCAGATAATGCTGGGTGGATTTGACACGACCGTTTTGATGATCAATCAGACGTTGTTGCACATCAGAACACGAACCTTTGTATATGTCGCCATTGGCGAGGAGTAGAAAATAGACGTAATACATTGAGACAGCATAGTGGGTTATTAAACATAACTCGCCGGGTCATACGACCCGGTCCGGTCGGATGACCGGAAACCCTGAACCAATTGCTTAAGAGGCAACTAACTACCGATTGTTTATCAGATCGAATGATCTGAAGCTAGCGACCCGCGCCTATTTATGCGACAAACAGTATTTTACCAATCCCGTCCTGGCTCTGCAAGGGTATTTGCGCGCTGGACAACCGCTTCTGACTTGCGGTACTATGGGAAAGGCTGATTATACAGGTATATACAGGATAAACGCATGATGAATTCGCGATACCGTTTGCATACGGCACTAATATCTGCTTTGGCTGTTATGGGTTGTTTTGCTGTCGTGTTGCTCTCGAGCCGGGGTGCGCATGCGGTACAAATGCAGTTTTATGATGCGAGCGTTGAACTACTTGAATCCAAACCAGCTACGGGATCCGACTGGATAATCACGCTGACAAACAAACAGGCGATACCAGCTGGTGGGACGATCACGATCGAACCGGAAGCGACATATTTTACGATCCCGGTTGCTATGGATTACGAAGATTGTGATCTTTCGCTGAACGGATCAGATGTGCCTCTGGCTGCCTCAGCCGGCAGCGGAGCAGGAAGCGCCTGGGGCGTGGCGGTGACGAGCGGCACGAGCGGATCGCTAGTTCTGACAAACAACGATACGGATACTGTGGCTGCAGATTCTGCGATTGTCATAGAGATCGGTACTATAGCCACGTACGGGGTGACGGGCGCAGAGCAGATCGTCAATCCGGCGAAAGTAAATCCAATTGGCTCCGGAGATGTATGGTCTGTGGATATAACTTCTGCAGACGGAAGCAGTGTGATAATCGACACGATTGAATTACTCGTTGCTACGATTGAGCATGTTGAGGAGTATGCGGGACAAAAACCGCATATGACCTTTGAGATATCCGGAATTACCCCTCCGGATGGGGGTGTGATTGCCCCCAACCTCATCGAATGGCGGGAAATCACTCCGGGAGTGGCCAAGACCGCGGTGATGCGTGCCAAAGTCAATACTGATGCGCAGAACGGTTTCACCGTTTACATCAAACAGGATACCAATATGCTGCATGCGGTGGACCCGACAATTGATATTGACCCAATCAAGAATGTCGCGGTTGGGACTAATGATGCTCCGGTAGACTGGACATCACCGACTGGAACAACGCTGGGGGTTGATACAGGGTTTCTCGGTTATACCACCAGCGATACGACATTGAATACAGTTGGGGATGGTCCCAATCGGTTCGCTACTGCTACCAAATATGCCGGATTCACCACAACATCAGAAGAAATTCTGTATCATCATGAAGCAACGCAAAGTGATATCGAGGGCCAGGATTATACTAATATCACCTTGCAGCTCGAGGTGAATAATTTGCAGCCTTCGGGTAACTACGCGCACGAATTGATCTTTATCGCCAAGCCGGTTTTTTAAGACATACCCAAAATTTCAGCATATGAAAAGAGCAGCCTCGATATTGCGAGTCTGCTCTTTTTTTGTTGGAAGAATAAGATTTGATAACGCGTCAACGCTATAACGTTTCTATCATGAGCAGGATGCCGATACAGATGATGCCAGCAGCCAAGAGACGGAGGCCTGATAGCAGGATGTTTTCTTTTGAAATGGTTCCGAGGAACGTCCCCAAGCTAAACAGCAGAAGTATGATGAGAGCCAGTGAGCTGAAATACATCATGGTTATGGATGGGAACAGGAAGGAGAACAGAAACGGTGATAACACAGACAGGGCTGCCAGTAGCGGGGCAAGACCCACAAGGGTTATGATTATGGTAGCCTGATGCGAGGCGGTAACGAGATGAGAGTCGGACAGGTCAGCAAGGGTGTGCCGTTCGAGTTGCTTGATGTCATGTCGGCGCTCCGAACGCTCAGTCAGGAAGGCGCCCCACATGCCGGATATGCCCATGGCTATCGCCGTGCTGAAACCGGTTCCTAGCACGATTTTGGGGTCGTCGATACCGACGAAGTAGGAACCAGCCAGGATTCCGGTCATCGTGAGAACGCCATCAAAGGCATTCATGACGAAATTGCGGCGGGCAATGCTGATAACGTCAGTGATACGATCAAGATCAGTAAGGGCGGTACGGAGTCGATGCAACATCAGTTATAGCTGTCCTGGGGAGTTTCGGAATCATCGATGATTTTTTTGCCGGCGACGACTTCATCGATGGAGTGGATACTGGCACCATAATCTTTTACAATCTTGAATACTTCATCAACTTGGATATTATTCCCCTCGATGGTGATCTTGGCATTTTCAACTTTGCGGTCCATTTCATAAATGCTGATATTGACCGCGTCGACGCCGGGCTGGTCGCTGATTTTTTCCGCCAGTTCGATGATGCCGGGTTCGTGCGGTTTGAGGGTGTCAAGTACGATACGTCTGATGGCTGCCATGGATTATGCTTGCGGATTAAGTGAAAAAATAGGAACACAGGTGGTCTACTGGAGGATTTGAATCCCGCTTCACGCTGTTCACGGGATCTGACGGGTTGAGTTGGTCTTATTCGAAAATGTTATCATTGGTGCCCCCTGGAGGATTTGAATCCCGCTTCGCTGCGCTCACGGGATCTGACGGGTTGGGTTGATCCCAATCGTTTGTATTGTCGGTGGTGCCCCCTGGAGGATTTGAACCCCCAACCATCTGGTTCGAAGCCAGGTACTCTATCCAGTTGAGCTAAGGGGGCACGCTTGTAATTGTATTATTAAAACAGATTGTAAGGAACTAAGGTATATCTGCCCAGTTGTCCGCCTTCGCTTCGCTGCGGCGGATAAGTTCATCATCCGCTCATCGCCTGTGGCGCTTCGCGGTAATTCACTAACCCGTCTTAACTTCGTTCCGAGGATAAGTTCATCATCCGCTCATCGCCTGTGGCGCTTCGCGGTGATTCACTAACCCACCTTCTCTTCGTTCCGAGGATAAGTTCATCATCCGCTCACCGCCTGCGGCGCTTCGCGGTGATTCACTAAAACTTAGGGGGCACGAAAGACGGGATATGCTTTGCTAGTATGGAGTATAAGTGTAGCATTTGTCCAGTAGATTCCAATCATTAAGGCGTTTTACATCGTTGTGCTACTTAAAAATTTCTTCTATAACTACTTGAACATAGAGCGGTATATTGTCCTGCAAGGCAGGGGAAAGCTCCATACCGTTAGCAGTACTTTGTGGCTGGATGCCAAGGATGGTGATCGGAGGGATGGCGTAGTTCAGCTGGCGGGCTAAAGCAATCAGCTTGAGGATATCACCTTCATGCGTTGATATCGTTCCGGTGACTTTTTGGGTCATGACGTCATCAGGAGTGAAAACAAGGAGCTCGCCGGGCTTTTTGCCTATATACGCACAATCAACGACCACGATTCGCTCGGGCTGGTCAGCAAACAGGTTGATGAGCTGCAGGCCGTTATTGCCCACCTCGATCGCTTCAAAGCCATGGGCGAGTGCTTTTTCGTTAAGATGCTCGATAATATGCAGCCCGATGCCATCATCGCTTTGGGCATAGGTACCGAGTCCGACTGCGTAGCGTTTTTTTGCCATAAATTACTCATTGACCATGATAAGATATTAGGAATATACTATTTATCTAGGGTATATGCAATTATTGCATATTGTTTTGAGGTTAAGCTATCAAAAAGGGTTTTGGGTGTCAGATATTCTTTTGGGATGGCCAGTACAGATGTATGCGGTTAAGTTGTTTGCTTCCTCTTCCCGTGCTTACGGGCAGACCGAAGGAGGTATCTTGCTGCTGCTCGCTGTTGTCTGTTTGGCAGTATTCTGTTATCTCAGTGGGGAACCCAGACGCCGGGAACGCGCTTTCCGCCAGCAGGTCAAAGCCTGTGCCCTGCATGCCCAGGATATAATCCAGGGGCTACGCAGCAAACTTGAGATTCTCGGCAGGCATGACCGTGCTTTGGAGTCAGGACTGAATACATTGGTTGACCTGTCAGTCATTGCAGACCAGATCATAACACTGATGAACACCCGGACAGAAGATCTTGATATTAGAAAATGCGAACGGTTGTCCCGGGCCTTGCAGGAGGGCATTGCCAGATTTCGCGCCGGCTGGCCTCAGCTTTGATCCTGTTTTGTTTCTGTGGAGCGGGCACCGGTTTCCCGGGCAAGGCGTTGCACCTCCACTAGATGGGCATAGAGCAGACATTCGTCTTTGGGGTTGGGCAGATGGTGCATGTCGCGGCGGATAGCGTGGAAAAAAGGTGAATCGAGCACTTCCTGGATAGTTTTATCCCTGATATTGTCCCGGGCGTAGTGGGTAAACGGACAGGGCTCTACATAGCCGTCTGCATTGATATGCATGAAGCCCTTGCCGGCTGAGGCGCAGCCTCCCTGCGCGTATTCATCGGGTGGCAGGTTGAAAATCAGGGGTCGGGCTTCTCTTTTCCGTTCTGCTAACGCCCGATTTTTGTAGGCGCGATCAGCATCAGTCAGGACATATTCCGGATTGAGGTCATGGGCAAAGGGTATATAGTCAATACAGAATCCGAAGCGTGCGCCGGCATGCCACATGGTATCGAACCAGGCACGCGAGGTGACTGATTTCACATTGGCATGCGTGACCATGACCGAGAAGCCAAACGGTATGCGGGCTTTTTTCAAGCGTGCCATGGCTTGTCTGATCTGGCGGCCAACTGTGTTGCCACGGCGCTGGTCAGTCTGTTCCTCGTCTCCCTCCAGAGAGATAACAGGAAGAATCGTAGGCGTATCAGCGAGCAGAGCGAGATGGGATGTGTTGAGCAAGGTGCCGTTGGTGAACAGGAAGAAAAAAGCATTTTCTATACTGGCTAGTTCGGGTATGATTTTTTCGACCATAAGCGGTTCCCCTCCGGCAATAATCCAGAGATAGGTGCCGAGTCCGGTTGCTTCCCTAATGACACGCGTAATCGTTTCCTGATCAAGGCCTTCCACTTGTTGATAGTTCTTGGCGTAGCAGCCTTTGCAGGAGAGATTGCATTTCCAGGTTATGGAAAAAATGCAGGTCCGGGGTATGGGATGTGTGCACGAGGCCAGCGCTGCTTCCCGTCGGGTTTCGCCTGCCTTGACTATGCGCCGCAGCATCTTTCCCCTGTTTACTAGGGAGGGGAGTGCCAGCGGATCAAGCATGGCTTGCTGTAAGGCAATGCGGAAATAAGAACTTGGTTTCATGGAGGAACGATATAACGATACAAAGATATTAGATATTGGGAGTTCAGTTGACCTTATATTGTAAGCCCAAAATGGTTCTCCGGCTGATGCAGATTACAGTCTGACTATAACACAGAAGCAGTGGTGCTGTTAGCGGGTTTTCTATGGTTATTTTCTTTAAAAAGCTGTTATGTTATGGTATGGTAGTGAGATGAAGTCTGCTGTTAGTTTTTTTATCAGGAGTTCCCATGGATCCTCTTCTCTCCGGTCCGATGAGTGGACCAATTATCAGCCCTATCGTGCAACCGCTGATCGATTCACCGGTGCAGGATGCACGCGCATACGAGCTGATAAAAGAATTACACTTCGGGATCGTGGTTGCGATTGGCATAGCGATATTTATCATGCTTGGCTATGCGCTCTACCAGTTCAAAACAGCTAAAGATGATACCGACACGTCAGAAGCAGCAAAAAAGAGCGCGCTCTATGCCTATGTTGCTTTTACAGTGGCAGTCATTGCCTATCTGCTTATGCTGCTTGGGTTTAAGCAGCTGGAAACCAAGTCCGATACTTCGGACACTATTATAGAACGTGGAGGCGGAGGGGCGGCGAGCGGTTCGGGGCGGATACTCATTCAGGAGGAGAATACTGAAGAACGCGGCGGAGGCGGTGAGGCGAGCTGATGTCAGTAAAAACAGGGTTTTGGTATAAAAACGGTCCGGTTACGACAGCCATACCATGGAAACGGCCGTCCAGGAAGGCTTTTACTGCCTGGTTTACCGACTTTCTCGCTATTTCGGGGTTGGATGGGTATGATGTCTGGCTATGTGGCGGTTTTCTCCAGCAGAAGTGGCCGACCTGGGACGTGGATATTGTATTAACAGGACCATTCGATGCATTTGCACTTGAAAGAATACTGACCGAAGGATTGCAGCTGGCGGTAAACAAGCATGAATTACTGGTTGACCTGCAGCATCAGAGCGAACCGCCGACCTGGCCGGTACATCCTGCGGATGTGCGCATCATCCGCAAGACGGTTCTCAGTCCGGTCATTGAGAAAAATGGTGATCTCCTGACGGATTGGAGAAATGAGCCTTCACTTACGCAAATCGGAACTCATCTCTGGCAGGTAGATCGGGAGGTGCCTGATGGGGTACAGATAGCTCGCGTACAGGCCGGGTTGACATACGATATCCCGCCGAAGCTGCTGCATCGTGCGCTAAGATGATTTGAGCTGAGATGCAATTCAACGGGGTAAGTCGAAGAACGTTGCTGCTCTGGTAATTTAATCGAGCAATTTTTTTTCTCCCTGGAGGGTCTGGATTGTAGCTATGTTCTGGCTGGCTTCCAGACAGCCGAGATAGGTACCGTTGGCATCACGCAGTGCGAAGTACTGGATGAGGACTTTTTCCCTGCTGCCATCAGGACCGATCGGCAGATCAATCCAGAATTCTGCCTTGTCGCGCGTGCCCGCTTTCATTTCCTGGAGGATTTTTTCGACTTTGTCCAAGCTTTTAGGTGGATGGCAATTTTTAACGTTTTTGCCGACTACACCCTCAGGACGCTTAAAGATACGGGTGGTGTGCCTGTTCCAGGCGAGAACCTGATCTTTAGCATCTACAACTGAAAATTCCAAAGGTATGGTTTCCAGCAGCGCTTCCAGGATGTTTTCGGGAAGTTTACCGATCATCGTTGACCTCGGGTAATGGATAATTCAGCGGTATCGTACAGCAAATCCTACTCAGAAGTCACTTCCTTTTTTTTACGCTGGCAAACGTTCTGCATTAATGTGCATCGTGATGAGGCTTTTTCAAATTGTATTGCTATATTTGAAAATACAGGTTACACTTCTAGTGGATCCTCCGCCATTCGGATTCTTGGTTTGATTAGTTAAGTTTACTTGATTTTTCATTTCCTGGTTTCTCGGCGGAGGATCCGCTGTGTCTGGTGCCTTTTTTATCCTTTGTCAGGCTAGGGGTAGACATTACTAATTCTCAAACAACTTAACGCCGTGCCTGCGGATTGAAATATCTAAAAAGCCAGCTCGCGAAGAGCTGGCTTTAACCAGAGTGAACATAACGAGTACTCAATTATTTTTTGGTTAAAATGACTCGGCTCACACCACGATAGCCGACTACGCAGCCATCTTGATCAATCATTGGGACACCATTGCTCACTACAGTAATGGTGCGGCCATCCTTGGTTTTCTTTGCATTCTTCCAGTCCTTGATGGGAGCGTGTCGTTCCAAGCCGTCTTTGAGTTCTGCGGTTAATTGATCAGCCTGTTCTGCAGGAAAGAAATCAGTAACGTTTTTTCCAACCATCTCTTTAGCTGTGTAACCGAGCGCTTCCTGACAATTGCCCAGTACATAGGTGTATTTGCCAGTGTTATCAATTTCCCAGCACCAATCACCACAACTTTGGGTAATATCCTTGAAACGATTTTCCGCTTCCCAGAGCATCTCTTCGATATCTTTTCGATCCTCAAGCTCTCTCTGTAAATCAGCATTGAGCGCCCGGATATGCTTGATATACTTAAGACGTACAAAATATGCCACCAGACTGAGCTCGAGTATGACCCAGACCAAGAAGGAAATAGAACATGCACGTCTTATTTGAGCATTGATTTGCGTGTACCAATCCTTTGCCTCGACATCCAGTCCGAGAACACCTACAATTTCACCTTGGGCATTTTTTATGGCAGCCATGGCGCTGACCCAGGTGCCCCATTCATCAGTTACAGGGCCAGTTACTGATGATTCGCCTGTTTCAAATATCTCCCATACATCCTCCGTGGGATTGTCCCAGATTTCTCCCGCGGGTGTTTGTTCAGAAGTAGTATCAGGATCAACTGTCCAAATGATGTTTTCTCCTTGTTTCGCCATCATATAGTACCAGTGTACATTGGGGTTCGCTGCCGTGACCCGGCGGAGTTGTTCGAGGGTGGTGGTGTATTCGAGGGAGTGCATGTCGAGTAGCTTTTCGGAACCAATATATTCCGGATGGAGTGCGGCTGCAGCAGTATTGACTTGGATAGACAGCTCTTTTTTCACATTATTCTTGGTAGTATTTACGACAATAGTTGTATAAAAAATGCCAAAAATAATGCAGGCAATCGAAATAAGCGCCGCGTTAAACCATGGAAAAAAATCAGAATAAATTGATTCCTTGATTTTAATTTTCATTTTTTATCCTCTTTGTGTTACAGAAAAAAGCTTAACGCATGATTTCGATCAGACGTTAATCATTTAATTATACTTCTTTTTTACCCACCATAGCAATGATTATTAAACTAAAAAAGCCAGCTCATCGTGAGCTGGCTAAATATATAGTTGTCGATCTCTCGTTACACTCGGGATAAGGCATTTCTAATTATCATGCAAACTGACGCCGCATTTTAACTGAGCTGTCTTACTTCTTAAACTTAATGTCCAGATAGTGCGTGGAGCAGCTGATACAGGGATCATAGGCTCTGACGAGCATCTCAAGACCAAGGGTCATCTCGGCTTCTGATTTGTCAGCCGCGAGCATTTCCGGAACAAGCTTGTTGAAATCCTGCTGGATGTTGGCATGATTCTGGTTGGTCGGGATGATGCAGTTGCCACCCAGGCAGAAACCTTCGTCATCGTACTCGTATTCATGGAAGAGAATGCCGCGCGGGACTTCGGTTGCACCCGCACCCTTGCTATATTTGGTCGGCTTGACTGGTTCCTCATCCTTGAGTCCTATAGCGAGCAGTTCATCGATAAAGCCAACGGTCATATAGGCAGAATGGACTGCTTCGATGAACTGAGCAACGGAATTGAAGTAAGGATTAAAGACAGGGGTTTTGAATCCTAGCCCCTCAGCGATTTTTTTCGCTTCCGGGTGCAGTTGATTATAGTTGAGATTGATGCGTGCAAGGGCTCCAGCCATGTAGCTTTCGAGGTTGTGTTTCGTAAATTTGGCGGTTGATAGTGGGCTAACCCATTCATTGGTTACAGAACGGTATTCTGAAACCTCGTAGATGGTTTTCGTCCCGTCCGGCATGAGCGAGCCGATTTGGCCGTCGTACAAGCCGTACTCAACTTCATCTACCAGACCGATGTATTCGGTGGGGCGTTCGAAGGCAGGAATGTTTGGCGCGAGCGTCTGGAGGAGCTTGAAGGTTTCAACCGCATCGGGGACAAAGGTGTTTAACAGTTTGTTCTTGAGTTCTTCGAGTTCTTTTTTCGTCGGTATTGAGGCAAAACCTCCCGGCACCGGTTTGGTGGGATGGGTGCTGCGCCCGCCGATCAGGCTGGCCCAGTCGCAGGTGATTTTTTTCATGCGCAAGGCGCGTTTAACTACATCAGGATGCGATTCAGCAAGCGGAAAAACCGAAGGTGCGCCGACCAGATCAGGCGCGACCAGGAAGTAGACGTGCAAAATGTGCGAATCAGCATTTTCTCCATGCTTGAGGATGCGGCGCAAAAGCTCTGTTTGCTTGGTAATCTGTATGCCGAGCGCGTTTTCCGTGGCCTTGAGCGAGGCGAGGGTGTGGCCGACAGCGCAGATGCCGCAGATGCGGCTGGTGATGCGGGCTACCTCGGTATAATGGCGGCCGCGGATCATGGCTTCAAAAAAGCGGGGCGCTTCGGGTACCTGCCACTCGCATTTTTCAACAGTGCCGTTTTTGACATCGACCACGATATTGCCGTGGCCCTCGACCCGGGTGAGGTGGTGGACATCGATACTGATATTCTTGGACATACGTTAGTTCCCGGTTAATTAGGTAAGTATCAGGTTAAATTATTGATAGAAGGTATTTTGACACCTATGATGGTATTTCGTACAATATAAAGAAAAGGTAAGATATATTAAAAAAGCTTAACAATGTCACTTTCCGAGTTCCGCGCGGGTCTGCCTGGATTAGAATACGAACAAAATGGTGAAAATCATGGAGATCAGCTGATAGCTGCTATTGATCAAGTTTTGAAAAAGCAATCAGGCAGTAGTTTAGATGGATTATGTATGGTCGCCAGCGGGGTAGCGCAAGTTGAAAAGCAAATCGCCTCTCAAGGTTCATACAACAGAATATCTGAATGGATAGATCGTAACCAGGAATGGCTTGAAAAATTGGCTAGCACATTGGCTCGAAGACGAAGTCGCCGAAATTTTGATGCTACAGAAGTCAGATTGCAAAATCTCCAGGCTGCGGCAGACGGAGCTCTGATGATGAGGGTTCCTGCTCGCAAGCGGGCAGTTGAGCATTCACAGGCAGTAGATGAGGGTGCAGTTTTAGAGACAATTCATGAGTATCTGTTACAAGTCTTGAATCAATTGCCGGAAGCTGCTATATCAACAGGATCGAATGATAATGCTGATATCGAGCTTTTCCGCACTATTGTTACTGGCTGGGATAGCGATCCGTTGTTAAAAATTCGGTTACTACAGGAATATACTTATTGGATGCAACGACAACAGGATCACGATCCGGGAACAGGGTTGGAAGGTATCAGTCGGAGGAGACGGAGTAGTGAACAAATCGTGGATGCATTATCGCGGGAGAATTCTGAGCCGGGCAAATGGCTGCTTGGTTATTTAACCGGCGAGCCTCTGCAGCGGATGTGGCAGGTATATCAGAGAAGCCTTGGTCTTCGTCCGGATCAATATCGTGTTTCGCTTGAGCTGGTTGCAGAGCAACAATCAGCACAGCGAGTCGTTGCCGAGCATCTCAGTCAACCTATGGTTCAGCGGGCGCGCGAGTATGGAATTGCTATCGACAAGAAGCAATTGATTGATTCATTGCTACAGCTCGTCGAAAAGCATTTGACGATACAAACCAGTCGCCGGTAGGGATGATGATGGTAAGGTGCGCTGCACGTGTTAAATCGGGTTGATAAAGCGAGTTCTCTACAGAGCAGATTGTGTCAGGTGGGGAAGTTTAGTAGTTTTCGACAAACAGTTCAAAGTGTGCCTGGGGATGCGCGCAGGCAGGGCACTGATCCGGCGCGGTGTCACCCTCATGTATATAGCCGCAGTTGTCGCATTTCCAGACTATCTTCTCACTGCGGGCAAAAACGTGATTTTTTTCAATATTGTCTAACAGCTTGCGATAGCGGGTTTCGTGCGCTTTTTCTGCCCGAGCGATCATCCGGAATACCACGGCGATTTCCTTGAAGCCTTCTTCGTCCGCAATTTTCGCAAATTCCGGATAGAGCTCAGTCCATTCTTCTTTTTCACCATCCGCGGACGCGAGCAGGTTCTCGGCAGTCGTTCCGATCCGGCCAGCCGGATAGCTGGCAGTTATTTCCAGCATGCCGCCCTCAAGAAACTTGAAAAAGCGTTTGGCATGCTCTTTTTCATTGCGGGCTGTTTCATCAAAAAATTTCGAGATCTGGACGTAGCCGTCTTTGAGCGCCTGCTTGGCAAAGTAGTCGTAGCGCATGCGGGCCTGAGACTCGCCGGCAAACGATTTAAGCAGATTTTGTTCGGTCTGGGTGCCTTTGATGGAGGTCATGGCTGTACTACCTTGATTAGAAAATTGAAAATTGTCGATTTGAAAATAACATGAATTTAATCTGCTTTTGCGTCAGGCAGCAAATTAGCGGTAAACATGCGTGCCTTGCTTTCCGCCCATCGGGCTGGCAGTTTGCCTTTTTCTTTTAAAACTTTGACGCTGGCTTCCAGATTGGGATGGTCGATAAGCCCGCGACAAGCTTCGCAGGGGATGCCGTCAGCCGGGCAGGGAGCGCCGCAGCCAGCCCGAGCAATCTGGCCGAGGCAATGGCCACCCTGATCATACTGGCAAACGGTTTCCCGTAGCTTGCATTCCACACAAACCGGATATGAGGGGATATAGACTTTTTCTGTACCATGCAGGAGCTGGGAGACAACATTGACAAAATCGTCTCTGCTGATCGGACAGCCACGGATTTCATAGTCAACCTTGATGGCGGCGCTGATCGGTTTGGCTTCCTGTGTATCGAGATGGGGCATGTCCTTGTCCTTGCCGTAGACAAACTCCTTGTAGTCTTCCCGATCCTGATGATTTTTCAGGGCATTGATGCCGCCCGAGGTGGCGCAGGCACCATAAGCAACGACGATTTTGGCACGCTTGCGAATGTCTTCGAGGCGGGCCCGGTCTGCTTCGCGGCTGAAAGAACCCTCGATGAAGGCGACATCGATTTCTTCAGCTTTTTCGCTCATAGCTTCCCGGAATTCCACGGGCTGGACATGTTCGAGCAGTTCAAGGAAGGGTTCGCCGAAATTGGTCATCTCGATCTGGCAGCCTTCGCAGGAGGTGAAATCGAACCAGGCACATTTTGCTTTTCCCATGGGGTGTCTCTTGACGTTAAGTTTACAAACAGAAAAATTCTAATTGACCTAATTGGCCTAATTTCTAATCGGATACTTTTCGAAAAATAGTGTTGAAGATAAGGTTCAATTCTTTGGCTTCTTGGGAGAGAGGTGCAATATCTGTTTCTATTGAGGACGTAGCTTTTAATAGCATTCTGAGAAAATGCTTGGATTCCCGTGATTCTTTTTTACAAATTCCAATTTTGTGCCTGAAGTCATTTTTACTTTCTGCGTCGTCTGCTTCACAGTAATTTGCCCCAACGCTTGTCCCGGCTTTAACGAGCTGAGTAATGATAGGTCTGGTGATTTCATTTCTTGGCACTTTGCTACAAAGTTCAATTATTGCTTCCCCAAATCGTGCGGTTCTTTCTTCTAGATTCCATTTTTTCTCATTGTTATTCATCCCGCTCGTTTAGGTCAATTAGAAATTAGATCAATTAGAAATTGTATTAGATAGCTTCCGGAAGGTTTTCAATCTCAGAGAATCTGAAGACTGGTCCGTCCTTGCAGGTGTATTTGTCATTAATCTGGCAGTGACCGCATTTACCCATGCCGCACTTCATGCGACGCTCCAGGTCGACGAAGACATTCTCGTGCGGGATGCCGATCTTGTCGAGTTCACGGATGACAAATTTGTACATGATCGGCGGTCCACAAACGATGACTTTGGTTTCCGGACTCAGATCAGGGTGTTTGGCAAACAGGGTAGTGATAACGCCGACATTGCCTTTCCAGCTGTCATCTCCTTTATCAACAGTTTCATCATAGGTAACATCCATAGAGCAGCGCCAGTTGGCGAGATCGTCGGTAAAGAGCTGTTCTTTTGGAGAACGGGCGCCGAAAAACAGGGTAAATTTCTTGAATTCCTCGCGGCGGTCGCAGATATAGCGGATAAGGCTGCGGGTCGGGCAGAGTCCGATGCCTCCGGCTACGATAAGCACATCGCTGTTACGCAGCTCCTCCATGGGGAACCCATGACCGAGCGGGCCGCGAATGTACATGCTGTCGCCCTTTTCCAGCTTGAGCAGGGCGCTAGAAACCTTGCCGACCTTGCGTACTACCAGTTCGAACGAATCCTCCTGCGTCGGCGAGCTGGACAGACCGAGAGGGATCTCGCCGTAGCCGAACAGGCCGGCTTCCACGATCTGGCCTGGTTCATACTCGAACTTCGAGCCGTCACGGAGCTTGAGGGTGAAATGTTTTTCCGTGGCAGTCATCATTTTCGCTTCCAGGACTAAGGCTTCCTGGGGCATACCGACATCTTTTTTTTCAGTATGGGTGGCGCATGAACAGGTCATGAGGGCTCCTTAGAACAGAGAATGGGGCTAGAATTTAGAATATAGAATCTAGAATACAGAATTTGGAATTTAGCTTTTCATAAGCTTGTCGATGAAATTGACCGGGTTGGCGATGTCAGCCGTGCAGGCACCGGAGCAGCGTCCGCAGCCAACGCAAGCAGGACCGCCGAGCTTGTCATTGAGATAGGCGGCCTTGCGCATCATACGATGACGGTAGCGGGCTGCTTTGGTCTCCCGGAAGTTTTCTGTGCCGCCCTGAACTGAGACCTCGGCGAATTCTGTCGTCATGCAGGCATCCCAGCGGCGGTAGCGTTTGCCTGACTTCTGGTCGATATTCCAGGTGTCCTGCACATCGAAGCAGTAGCAGGTCGAGCAGGTGGTATTGCAGCTGCCGCAGGAAAAGCAGTCCTGGCTGGCTTCCTCCCAGAGGGGGGAGTCCCAGGAGGCTTTGAGCTTGGCTTTGATTTCTTCAGACGTATACGTCAATTTTTCCGGGCAATTGGCTTTGGCGTCTTCGTTGACTTTTTCGCTGGCAGCAGTCTGTTCGGCGCTGGCTGGCTTGAAATTTTGTCCCTCGATAAGTTTCCGTCCTTTTTCACTAAGGATATCGAGGGTGTAGCCATCCGGAATTTTGGTCAGGAAGGCATCATGCCCCTGCACCGGGACACTCGGGCTGGCAGTACCGAAAAAGGCATGTTGGTAATGATTCTGGACGCTGGAACCGATAATCGTTGTTGCTTCCCGGTTGGCAAGATAGGCATGATCAGGATGGCCTTCGGCGAACAGCACGTCGAGCATGTGGATAGCTTTGATGTCATAGGGGTGCACGCCGAACAGAACCTTGGACTCAGGTTTGATGGCGCCGCGTACGCCGCTTGCATCAAAATGGAGCAGATCCTGTTTGGGAGGGAAGAACGCTTTTTTGGGCGGCAGGATCGTGGTGTCGTAGTCCAACCGGAGATCGGCGCTGTCCTCGAGTCGGTCGAAGACAAAGCGTGATTTCTTGGCAACCGGACCGATGACTGGTTGCGTCGCCATGATGGCATTAACCCAAGAGGACAGTTCTGTTTCGCTGAGATGATAGGTGGGCATGCGCGTTTTGCAGTAATTGATTAATTGTGATGGTTTTAACAATCGGGTTCTAAGATACAACAAACCCAGCAGGGTTTCAATATCAGAATCATTAAAGGCGTGTTTGCTTCGGGCGTATTGGTCTGTTACGATATTTCGCGTTCAGGATCGTTAGAAAAGGATGGTCATGCATGAATTGGGCATCGCGGCGGAAATCCAAAAAATCGTTACAGAAGCACTAGAAAAAAATGCCATTACCACGCGTGTCATTCTCATTCGGCTCGACATCGGAGAGATGCGTCAGCTGGTACCGGATGCACTGGAGTTTTGTTTTGCCGGGATAACGAAGGGCAGTCAGCTCGAGGGAGCGCAGTTTGAGATCACCACTATCTCTTTGAGCGGCACCTGCGAGGGATGCGGGACAGCGGCGGTGGTGAACGAACCGCCGTTTATCTGTCCGGAGTGCGGGTCACGCAAGCTGAAAATCGAAAAGGGATTTGAACTGGCGGTCAAATCATTTGAAGTTGCTGATGATTAAACGCGAGTTTTTAGGTATCAGGTACGAATAATGCCGGCTTTTTTCAAAACATGGCTTGAAAGAGTAAAACGGGCAGTAATCCGACATCCGTACATATTTTTCGGTTGTGCGGTTACGCTCCCGCGGCTGCTGCTCGTAATTCCGCAGGATATTTTTTATGATACCAGCCAGTATCTTATCCGAGTCGGATTCGAGCCATTAGGCAAGGCGCTGTCATCCGGGCATGCCCCGTTCCATCCGGCGTTTATTTTTACCAATTACATACTCAGGCACACCATTCAGCTGGCGTATCCGATCTCCGATGCGATGACGATCGTGCTCAGCAACGCGGTGCTGGGCGGGATGACGTTCGTGCTGTTGGCCAGGATATTCAGCATGTATGTCGGAGTGGCGCAAGCATGGTTTATGGCCCTGCTAGCCTCTTGGTACCCGACTTTTTTCATCCTGAACATATCGGCTGCCAATGATACGCATTATACGTTTTTCTTTGTGCTGTCGCTTTTTTTCTTCCAGCAGGCGCTGTTAAAACTACCGCAGCACCCCCGGCAGAGGGATTTTTTTTGGGCAGGCTTGGCTTTTGGCTATGGTTTCTGGGGGCATACCCAGCTAGTGCTCTGGACACCCATGTATCTGGCGTTGATTGCTTTGGCGCTCCTGCGCGACCGGAAGCGCTATGAGTCGTTACTACGCCAACCAATCGCTGTTTTGTCTGTAACAGCGCGGTCTTTGGCGCTATTCAGTATCGGTCCGCTCATGAGCATTATTGCCTATGTTTTGGTCATGATTCAGGACCGCTGGCCCAATGGGTATGATTTTACCGTTGCTTCTGCACTGCAGTACTTATTTTTTAATAACGCTCGTGATTTTCGAGAGATTTTTAATATCGGCATCATGATGCGGTTTGTCCTGACCCAGCTGTCATCGCTTGGTATAGCCCTCATGCCGATTTCGATTATCCTGCTTATTAAAAAAGACAGGTGGTTGGGGATTACCTTTGGATTCAGCATCTGCGCGCTGTTTTATCCGTCCATCCTCTACAATTATGGAAGCTTCTACGGGCGCACCCTGTCGCTCTGGGGGCTTTTGTGTTGGATGCTTATTGGTTATGCGATCGTTGAACTTTTTTTGAAGCGCAAAGTGCTTTTCAAGCTTTTTGCTATGGGATTGGCAGTATATCTGATGCAGTACGGTCTCTGGCCGGTTTTGTATATGCAGGCGCACGAATTCCCGCACCAGACTATGAAACGCAGCGAAGCTGCTTTGAAACAGGGGAATTATCTGATGCATATACAGGATGCCTATAGCGTGGGGTGGTACGGCTATCACGGCGAGCTGACAACGCTTGAACAGTCATGCTGGGCGACTAGTTTCAGCTGTATTCCGAATATGAAGCAACTTAACGAGCAGGGGATCACGACCTATGTGACCACCGGGGCGATTTTTTACAGTAATTACAAGTACGACGGGATGTTCTGGCAGGTGGACCGGGCGGAATATGGGCTTTTTCCCGAGTCATCGCTTGCGCCCAGCCTGCGTGATGCCCGCATAGATCTGGCGGTACAGGATGAGTATCAGGCAATTTATGATGTGCGCATCGCTGATGCAGCAGAGTCAACAGATGCAGCTCGCATTCTGAAAAATATTGAACATTTACAGCCCGGTGAGTCAGCGGTGTTTTTCATCCGGGTCACGCCGAATGTCCGTCAGATATCCTCGTCCTGGCGCGGCTGGCACACTGCCTTGTCTTCCCACAAACTCAACCATAACGATTGGCTCCTCGAGCTGGGGGCGCATCTGGCAGGCAGGTACCGCCGGGATTTCAGCCGGTCGATGTTCATCGACCGGACTAACTGGGCTATTTTACCCTATGCAGGGGAGGAGCGTTTTGATTTGCTGCTTACCGATGGGAGCATTCTGACGCTTATGCCGGAATGGCTGGAAGATATGACCGTTAGGCAGGAATCCCTGGGTGTCGTCCTGCAGGAGTATGTGCAGCCCAGCGATCGCGAGGTGATCTTGCGTATTGACCGGCAGGGAGATGCCTATTCTTTGCATAAATCAAACATTTAGCAGTTCGACAGCTTTTTTCCGGTGTTAAACCGGATCGAATCGGACAGATGAGCCATTTTGTGGTACAGGATGGCTTTTTTGATATAAAACCCTTCACAGGATTGCTGAAAACAGGTATACTAGAATAATTAGAAGTTAACAAAACAAAAACAAAAAATGCCGATTTGGGTAAAACGTACTCATAGATATCCTGTTCTCCTGTTTCTCTGCATCATGCTTGTGGGCAGCGCCCTCGGGGCGGTGTCGTTCAATTCACCCGAAACCTATGCTGCTACAGAGTCGACTGACGGTTCAACCCTGGCGATCAGCAGCGGAAACATCATCTCCCTGACCAACCTCTCGCGGCGGGATAACGGACTTTCACCTCTGACCGAGAACCCAACGCTGGATGCTGCAGCACAGGCCAAGGCTGACCATATGCTCCGTCATGCCTATTTCGCGCATACCGCTCCGGACGGTGCTACTCCCTGGTCTTTTTTTGCAGAGGCTCAGTATGAATATGTAAAAGCCGGGGAAAATCTGGCGATTGATTTCGATGACTGCCTGTCCATGCATGAAGCGTGGCTGGCAAGCGGAAGCCACCGTGCCAATATCCTGGACACATTTTATACTGAGATAGGGGTAGGGGTAGCGAGAGGGGAGTTTGAAGGAAGGGAAACCACACTCGTGGCAGTTTTTATGGGTTTGCCGGAGAATGGACTACCGGCAGCTGTCGGACAGGGCAGTCAGGAATCAATTAGTCAGACAGATGCTTCGCCAACAACTGAAGACTTGCAGACTGTTTCGACGTCTACAGGCGAAGCAGTAGCAGGGGAGCAATCGGCTACCGGGAGTCTAGATACTGCTCAGCCGTTGCCAGAACAAAACACGGTATCTGAAAGGACAGCCAATAGCGATTCCGTCCTGCTTGCCTATCGAAAAAATCAGGAAGACATACTGATAAGAGAAAAAGAGATCAGCAGGTTGGAGGGGCAGGCAAGCTTCGCATTCTTTGTCTGCAGCGTCAGCGCCTGTCTGGCTTCGGGTCTCTGCCTCATGCTTATCGTGCGATCCCGGAGACAGATGAGCTCCACGTCTGAAAATCATGCTTCTCTCCTGTGTGGATAAGTGGGTTTTAGCTTTGTTTTGAGCGATTTAGCGCCTTGGAGCGTATAAAAACAGCCAGTTTGGCTGTTTTTTGTATATGACGATATGCACACAAAAAAAAAGCGAACATACAGGCTGTGTGGATAATGCTTGACATTGCCTTTTTTTTGCCTGTAGAATACTCTCGCTGGGTATTTCCAGGTTGACGAAGTTATTTAGATACAGTTTGGAAATAAACGAGCTCACTGATGATCAGGTCGAGAGCTTTTTTATGGCGTGTTACGCCTTCTATATATATTCGTACAAAATAAAATAAAATCCGAAATACCTTATCTACCTTTTTTAGGGAGAATGTCTATGAAAGACCAACAAGGACTGAAGGTCGCAGTTGCAGTCTTTGGGGTTCTCGCGATCCTGTCAGGCGTGCTCGGCTATGTCGCCTACAGCGGTTCGCAGACGATCAAGGGAGACCAGATCGAAGCGCAGGCAGTCGGGGTTGACCAGCTGGATGATGAACTGGCAGTAGGGATCAAGTTTAGCGGAAATGATACCGTATTCGGGGCGGTTCTGTATCCCGGTGAAGAAGGTAAGAAGATGGGGGGGCAGGTTCTCGGTGTTTCTGATACAGCCGAGGGTGCCAATCTCGTCGTGGATGCAGGAAGCTCGGCAACCATTACTGACCTGACCGACAGGGTGGATGAACTGGAATCCCGGGTCAGCGAGGTGGGTAACACCACTGGTACCACTGGCACCGGTACAACCGGCACTGGTACAACCGTGGTCACGAATCCGACAACCTACGTTACCAATACTGTCGGTGCAGGTCCTGAATCAATCGGCACGTTGCAGATCAAGGAAGGGGATGTCAACTGGCATGATATGCGTATCTGGGCAGTCGGAACCGAGTACATCACCCCGCATGCCATCACGAGTGACCAGCTGTCCGAGGATGCCGTCGGCACCTTTGCCATTCAGGACGGTTCGGTCACCGGCGATAAGATTAATCCCTATACTGATCTGACCGTAGACGATACCACCACCGGCACGCTCGCGGCTGATGGCACGCTCTACGTCGACGAAACCGGTATCGGACCCAATGGAGAGACGGTCGGAGTGATCGGCGGGCTGTATGTAACCGCAGGCGTTAATGCTACCGACATGTTACTGGAACCAGTAGCTGACGGCGATACGGCTATTGACGTGCGCGACACGAGCGGCGCCAGCTCATTCCTCGTGGATGAGAATGGCAATCTGTTTGGAGCAAATATCCAGCCAACCGCAGACAGCACCTATGACCTTGGTGCGCTCGGTAATGAATGGGCTAATATTTACGTTGATACCATCATTGCTACTGACCTGACTGTGGACACTCTGACCGTGAATACCGAGTCATTCCATAACGGTCCGGAGCATTTTTACGACATCATTGATGCGCAGGGTACAATCGTTAATTCAGACACCGGTATGGTCGTCGTGGATGACAGCCTGGAGGTCGCCGCGGATGCAATCGTACATGGCGGTCTGGATGCCCAGACAACCATTACTAATTCCATAACTGACATTGTGGTTGTGGATGACAACCTGGAGGTAACCGGGGATGTCTGGATCGATGGTAATCTCGCAGTTGATGGCGAGTCCTACCACTACGGGCCTGAGTATTACTATGACAGCATCAATCTGATTGGGACGGATACTTTTACAGCATTGTTTTATGGCAATGAATACAGCTATATTGATCACTACGGTGATGCAGATATTGGTGACTATGGCAAAGATGTGGCACTTTGGGGAGCTATTGATTTCTTTCCCGATGTTGTTACCACTAATTATGGGAATTACTATAATCTAGGCGACATAACGGTTGACGGTGATACCTATCTGAACGGATATGTCTATCTCGGGGATGACACGAGCGATCTGCTCTATGCCAACGGCAGATTTGCCACTGACCTCGTGCCTGAGTCCAATGGCATGTATTCCATCGGCTTGCCGAACTACCGCTGGAGTGACGGATTTTTCTCTGATACCGTTCGGGTAGGAGTAGCCGGACTGCAAACTGTCCTTCGGGACAATGGTTTGAGGACTGTAGGGCAGGATATGCGACTGGTGACAGACGGCGGCGGAAATTACAATATCGTCCTGGCACCAGAGCATAATGTCGTATTGCGGCCCGGCAATGAAAAAGTACGATCAGCCGCGGATATTATTCCCACCATGGACTTAACCTATGATCTTGGCAAGCCATGGAGCAGATGGAACAATGTGTATACCGGTAATGTCTATACTGAGTATCTAACCGTGTATGCTGAGTCAGAACACTATGGACCAGAGCACTATTATGATGATATCGATGCGCAGGATCGGATTGTTAATCTTGGTACGGCAAATAACGGCCACGTGCTCGTTGACGACCGCCTGCTCGTTCCGGTCTCTATCGGTAGCGGATCAACCGCTCCCGGGCAGCAGCTCATCGTGGCTGACAATGATGGCTTCCTGGTAGAGCATTATGGCAGCGGTACAGATTGGTTTGAGGTTGATGCGGCTGGTGACACTATTGTGCACAATGACTTATATGTTTACGGAGAGTCATTCCACAGCAGTCCAGAACATTATTATGATGACATAGATGCTCAGGATAGAATATATAATTCTATCGGCGACGTAATTATTGATGATAACCTATTCCCTGGCGTTGACGATATGTATTTACTTGGTGATCCGAATAATCGCTGGATGGCTGGATTTTTCAGTCAGGGGGTTGCAGTTGGTGATATTAATGGGAGCGGGACAATCAGTGGTATCGTTCCCGGAGCTGTTGGCAGTATCGGTATGGATATTATACTTGGTACGATGGGTGGATATGATGTTGAATTATGGCCGAGTAGCAATTACACGTATTCCTACGGTCATGTTGTTCCACAGGGAGGTAGCTGGGATTTAGGTACTGGCATGGATCGGTGGAACAGTGGGTATTATTCGAACAGTGTGCAGGTAGGAATGCCGGGCAACCAGACAGGAGTGCTTAATAATGCAATTCAGAAAGTTGGCGGGGCACTCACCATTCGTACCACAGCCGGCGGAGGAAATATTTTCCTCGTGCCCCAGACAGGTATTGTGGATATAAGAGCGGACGTTCTGCCAAGCACGACGCTTGCTTATAATCTCGGTTCTGCAGCACGTGAGTGGGCTAATCTGTTTGTTGATACCATTACGGCGACGACAATCAACACCGACTATTTGAATGTTTACGAAGATACGGTGCTGGGGACTGACGCTACTGATACAATCGATATCCAGGGAGCCATCTACAACAGCAATCCTGCTGCTAACAGCGGATATGTCATGGTTGATGACCGTCTGCTCGTCACTGATTCCATCGGTTCCGGAGATGCTGACCCCCTCATCTTTGGCGATAGCCATGGGTTTGATTTCCGCAGTGATGGCAATACTTTTGTCACCATGCGTAATGGCGTACCAGAGGCGGGCCCTATGGCGTCTCACTATGAAGTGAGTATCAATGGCGACCTGGAGGTAACCGGTACTATTGATCCCACGGCGATTTATTTCCAGCCGATCGGGGATGGCCAGGATGTGATCGAGGTGCGTGATTCACTTGATACCGCTGATGTTTTCCTGGTCACAGAGGATGGCAATGTGTATGCTGCCAACACCATCCGGTCCGCGGTAGATGTACGAGCGGACAATAATGTCAGAGCTTTAAACAATGTTACCGCCGATGTCAATTTGACCGTTGGTAACAATGCAACAATCAGCAACAACGTAAGTGTCGGTAATACACTATCTGTCTCGGGCAATACTCTCCTTGGTGATGCATTGGGCGACATAGTCGTCTACAATGCCCGCATCAACAGCGATGTTGTTCCCAACGCACACCAAACATTTGATCTTGGTGCAGCAGGGTTGGAATGGGATGAAATCTATGCTGACGACTTCATCGGTTGCTTGAGTGTTGCGGTGGGGGGATCCACCTATTGTGATGATGCCTACATCACCGGCACGCTTGACGTTGATGGGGCGACCACACTGAATGATGTCCTGACGGTGCAAGCGGCATCGGATTTCTACGGCGATATGACATTACATGGCAGTAATTTCTTTCGTGGTGATGTTGACAGTGCGATTGACCATGACGGTGATGCCGACATCGGTAGTGCCGGCAAAGGCGTCTATCTCTATGGCGATGTACAATTCTATCCCATGGGACAGCCGACGACGAATAATGGCGATCTGGATAATACCGGTAATTTGACAGTTGACGGCGCCACCACGCTTAATGGTACGGTTGATCTCGGGGATGCTGCTGCTGACACGATTTCGGTCAACGGACGTATCAACACCAACATTATTCCGACCGGAAGTAGGAATCTGGGATCCGGATCAAACGGTTGGAACACGGTCTACGCAGCAACGATCATGAACGGCACAGCGAGTGACACTAATTATGTGAGTGTTAATGACCGGCTGCATGTAACCGGTTCTATCGGATCCGGTGAAGCCAATCCGCTGTATCTGCGGGATGACCAGGGTATCGCGGTTCAGGATTACACAACCGAGACGACTGTGTTTGCAGTCGATCCGCTCGGAAATGCTGCCAGCACAGGCAAACATGTCGCAGTAATAGGCGACCTTTATGTGAGCGGTTCCATCGATCCGACGGATATCATCCTCACACCGGCTGACGATGCGGTAGCGATTCAAGTAAATTCCGTTGCGGCTGTGCCGGTTTTCACGGTTGATGAGAATGGGGATGTGGATGCCACAGATATAACTGCTGATAACATGACGCTGACCGGTGCTCTTGGTCTTGCTAACTTGAATGTAACCGGCAACCTCGATGTCAACGGCGCAACGACTCTTGACGGCGTGACGGTTGATGATGACATTGCCACACTCAATGCTGGTGTTACCATCACCGGCGGCATGACGGTGAATGGAGCGACAACTCTCAAGGACGGAGCAACAATCGAAGATGGCATGACGGTCAGCGGTGGAGCTACGGTAAGCGGAAATGTTGATCTGAATAATGAACTCAATGTCGACGGTAATACCACCGTAAGAAGCATTGATATCCAGGGGAAAATCGTTAATTCGACCGGTCAGCCGGTTACGGTTCAGGCTGGCGGTGGGTTTGAGATTGAAAATTCCGGTACAGCCAATGCGGTGTTCTCTGTAGATGATGACGGCAATGTGACCATTGCAGGCAACAATATCAGCGCCACCAGCGCCACGATTAGCGTTTCCAGCATCCAGGCTGCAGGGCTTGGGCAGTTCGGATATGTCAGCACGACTTCAACCGGCAATGACAACACCTTTGTTGGTGATGTTGTTGTGAGATCGAATGTTGCTCCTGCTGGCGCAGAAGTCCTTAGGATTGATCAGTCTAATGGCTCGATCACTGCTGCTGGTGGTACGTTTACTGCTGCGAGCTTTATTAATGGTGGTTTGTCCATCACGGGAGGCAATATCATTGGTGCTGGGTCAATCGGTGCAGTATCACTTACAGCTAGCGGGGCAGTATCTGCTGGAAGCTTTACGACTGCTGGTGCACTTAGTGCAGGGAGCATTACTACTTCTGGTGCGCTTTCCGCAGCAAGTATTACAACTGGCGGAGCGCTAACAGCTGGTTCGATTACAACTGCTGGAGCTCTTAGCGCAGGTAGCGCTACAGTTGGTGGATCGACCGTCCTGACAGATGCTGACTTGCAGAGGGGCATGGGTACCTGCGCAGCGGGTACTGTTGTTGTTAATTATCCTGCTGCCTTTGGTGTAGCCCCGATTATAACCGCTACCCCGATCAATACGGTTAACACACGTGTTACGGTAAGTGGAGTAACTGCCAGCCAGTTTACTGCGTATTGTTCTGGCGATGTCAACAGTTCGTTCTACTGGATGGCGATCGAGCCATAACAGCAGTTGCGAGATCGCACGCGAATAGCTATACTGACAAGCGGCCCGCCAGCGGCGGGCCGCTTCATGCATCTAGCAGGAGGACATGATTATGCCCAAAGCAAGTAAAGAAAAAAAACCGGACGCACCAACAGCGGAAGTTAGCCACGAACATACAGAAAAACCGCATGTGGCGGTGAAAGCGCCAGAGCAGGCAAGCTTTCTGCCGGCCGAGGAGGAGAGTTGCTGTTGCTGCGAGGAGGATATGGAAAAAGACTATCTCCTGCGGATTGTGACGATCGTCGGTTTGTTTGTCATCTCCTTCAGCGTGCTGATCGCCTCGGTATCGGTCATTAAAGCAGTTAATAACAACACGGATAACATCCTCTACGAGCTGGAGGAAAAAGAACAGCTTTCCCCGTACAACGGTCAGTATCAGGCAGTATTCCTGAACAACAACCAAGTTTATTTCTGCAAGCTTGCCGAGCTCAATGACGAGTATGTCTGGTGCGCGGATGTGTACTATCTGAAAGTCAAGGAAGAGGAGGATGACAAGGGTGATGTCCAGCAGAAACTGAATCTGACCAAGCTTGGTCAGACCGAGCTGCACCAGCCGACCCAGAATCTGCGTATCCGCAAGGATACGATCCTGTTTATCGAGGATATCCGTCCGGATGCTGAAATACTTACCGCGATAAAGAATCTTGAGGAACTGGAGCAGGGCAGCACGGAAACCCCGACTGATCCTGCCGCGCCGGCAGATACGCCGCTCAGCGCTCCCTTGCAGTAATCCTGCGGTTCATGGCAAAATAGGCGTGCCTGTCAGCATGACGACAGGCACGTTTGTTGTATTCAGGAGGAAGACAGCATGACTGAAATCGTGGTTGATAAAGCAATTCTCGAGGACAATGACCGGCTGGCTGCAGAAATCCGCCGGGTTTTTCAGGAAAAGAACGTTTATTGCCTCAATGTCATGGGCAGCCCGGGAGCCGGCAAAACGACCCTGCTGGAAGCGCTGATTACCAGACTAACCGGCAAATACCGTATGGGGGTGATCGAGGGTGATATGGCCACCACCCGCGACCGGGATCGGATCGCGGCGCTCGGTATCCAGGCTGTGCAGATCATCACTCAGAAATACGGAAGCAGCTGTCATATGAATGCGCTCATGGTCAAAAATGCCCTCAAACAGTTCGACCTTGATAATCTGGACGTCCTCATCATCGAGAATGTCGGCAATCTCGTCTGCCCGGCTGAGTTTGACATTGGCGAGCATGCCCGACTCGTGGTCCTGAGCATCACCGAGGGCGAGGATAAACCCCTGAAATATCCGGTCATGTTTGCCCGGACCCAGGCGGTTGCCATCAACAAGGTTGACCTTGCTGAAATACTCGGGACTGACTTGAAGCAGATTTATGACAATATTCTCATGTGCAATACCGATGCCATCACGTTCGAAGTTTCGGCAACCAAAGGTACTGGCCTGGAGGAGATGATCGTCTGGCTGGAAACACAGATGCGGCATCGGGACTAGTAGCTTTTTTTTACCACGAAGAACACAAAGGGAGCAGGGGAGAGAGTACAGGGGAAAGGCGACAGGCGCTATAGTATCGGTACACCTCACACCTGTTCCCTGACTAGAGACTTTGGACTCGTGACCCAAACCAACTGTTATTGCTGGTTAGAACTTGTTATGAATGGTTATTCCTAGTCCCTAACCTCTAAATTCTGACCTCTACCCCTTGATTTTTCTCAGACACTGATCAAGCGAGGCATTGACAGCCTGTTCGCGGATAGACTGCCGGTCGCCGATCAGGTGCAGCTGCGTTACATCGGTTGACCCTTGGACAGTTATGGCGATATACACCAGCCCAACCGGCTTTTCCGGCATGCCGCCGTCCGGGCCGGCGATGCCGGTAATGCCGATGCCGATGTCGCTGTGCATGAGACTGCAGATGCGTTCGCTCATCTCCCGCGCGGTCGCTTCGCTGACCGCGCCATGCGCTGCGAGCGTTTCAGGGGATACGCGCAGGACGCTTGTTTTAATCTCATTGCTGTAGGCGACGATGCTGCCCCGGAAGACGTGGGAGCTGCCGGGTACACCGGTAATACAGGCGGCCAGGCCCCCGCCGGTGCAGGATTCGGCAGCAGCGAGGGTGAGGTTCTGCGATGCACAAAGCTCGAGGAGTTGCACAGCGTGTTTGCTGGTTACTGATGTGTCTGCCATGTGGTTACCTGTTGGTACGAGTTATCGGTGTCAGTGTACGCTTTTTCGTTTTATTCTCAAAATGGCCTGAAAAAGACTACCCTCAGCGTCGCATCCGTGGTACACTGGACGCGGTCTGATATAGCGGACCACCCTCTCTAATCATTAGTCCAAGGAATCATCCATGGTCGAAGAAAGCAAGAAAAAACCCGCTGCCAAGACTGCCAAGCCTGAGGCAAAAGAACGTCTCTGTTGTGCCGGAGAGAAAGTCCTCGCCAAAGGCAAGGAAGCAGTCCAGGAAGGCAATAAGCGCCGGGTGGTGATTTCACATGATGGCAAACAGGTGATTCAGCTGCCACTCACGATTGCAGTCATCGCTTCCATCCTGGCTCCCTATCTTGCCGTGCTCGGGTTGATCGTGGGATTGGCAACCGGCTGCTCGATTGCCGTGGAAAAGGATGCCTAGCTTCTTTTAATCTTGATCTGCTTAGTGAGCAAAAGACCAGGAGTCATCTCCTGGTTTTTTTATTGCTTCATGAGCACGAACATAATGATCGCAGCGGTCATGGGAAATAGATAGGCCGGCGCAACCCGCTTGAGCATACCGCCCCAGCTTGCCTGGAAGTATTCCCGGGTGAGGGCAAAACAGGCATGCAGGGGCGTGAGCATGACGCCGAAAAAGGTGGAGGCAAATACGAGGATAAAATAAGGAAGAATTGCCTGCATATCAGCCGGGTTGATGCCGACGCTCGCAATAACAATCGGCAGGGCAATGCTCAGGGAACTCATGGTGTAACTGAGCAGGGCACCGAGGAACAGGGGAAAAACGACGACAAAGAGGGGGGCGGGGATGTGTACTGCCTGAAAAGCTGCCCCAATATCCGTGGCAGCGCCGCTGTCGGTTAACATTTCTTTAAAAATCATCACCCCGAGCACAATAGCCGCGAGGCCGGGAACGTCAGCAGATCGGATGTGCTGGTTGACGGTTTTCAGAGAGAGATGGTTGCGGATGACGAGAAACAGGGTAGCGCAGACAACTCCGATCATAAGCGGGATGTTTTGTGAGGAATAGATGGATTCCGGCAGCAGGGTATGGAGTAACGGCAGCGTTGTTGCGCTGGTTATGGCGATAAATGCGAGGATGAGCAGGGGCGAGAGTGTTTTCAGGAAAGCCGGCAGCTTTTTCAGATGGATACTGAAATCAGCGAGGGAGCCCAGCCTGCGGAACAGGACGACATTGCCTCCGATAATGGCGCTCAGGGTGATCACCCCGCTGTAGGGTATGATCCTGACCAGAGGGACTTTGTACGTTTCGCTGAACCAGAGCATGGCCGGATAGAGCGGCCAGACGAATTCCCAGACATGGCGGAACCAGTAGTTGATCGTTGCCTGGTCATCGACAGTCAGACTGGTTTTCCGGGCAGCTGCCTGCACGAGCGGCGCGGAGAAAAATGCTCCGCCCGGCATGGGAAGCAGTCCGACGATGCTCGGGAAGAACATGAGGCTGAGGCGACGTGAGCTCACGAGTTCAGCGAAGGAACGCACTAGTTCATCCATGCGGCCGGTTGCTTTCCAGATGCGGCAGAACACAGAGATGCTGATGATGACCGCAGCGAGTGTCAGGGTGGGCATATAGCTGAGCGCTTCGGCAGCCGACTGCAGCCAGTCCCGAGCATCGAAATTGAAGAGGAATGCCAGCGGGATGCTGGCAAGAAAGAGATTGACACCGATATTCAGTTTCAATCTGATGAACCAGCCGATAACGGCGAGGATGACAAAAATTTTGATAAGCGGCAGGATGTCGGTCATAACCGGTCAGACGGGTGATGAATTTTTTTTGACTGCTGCAGGGCGTGGATGTTTTTTTCGCCCGTAGAGAACATGGCATAGCGCAGTTCGGTGATGCGTGCCGTTAAAACTTCGACAACCGCAGCCTCTGAGGTAGCGGCAGCAGCGAGGACAGGCAATGCCAGAGAGGCATAGTCTGCGCCAAGCGCAAGGGATTTGGCGATATCGACTCCGGTACGAATGCCACCGCCGGCAATAAGTGTTAATCCGTGAATATCCCGGCAGTCACGCAGGCAGGTAGCCGTGGGAATGCCCCATGTGGCAAAAGCTGTGCTAATCGGATTGTTCGTTCGGATGCCTTCGACGAGCGCCCAGTTGGTGCCGCCACGGCCATTGACGTCGATGTATTTTACCCCGATGTTGGCAAGTTTCTGGGCAACCGGGCGGGAGATGCCGAAACCGACTTCCTTGATGATTACCGGTACACCAAGCTGCGGGATGATTTTTTCCAGCTTGGAGAGCAGATGCTTGAAATTCGTGTCTCCCTCGGCGCTGATCGCTTCCTGGAGGGGGTTGAGATGAAACACGAGTGCATCCGCTTCGATGAGCTCAACTGCTCTTCGGCATTCGTCCAGTCCGTAGCCGTAATTGAGCTGCACCAGTCCGAGATTGGCGAGCAGGGGAATGGAGGGGGCATACTGGCGTACCTGAAAGGATGAGGCTGTTTCCGGATGCTCGAGCGCGGTTTTCAGCGAGCCGACGCAGAGAGGTAAATTGAGTTGTTGTGCCGCCAGTGCCAGATGGCGGTTTATAGCTCCGAGCTTGTCAGATCCGCCCGTGATGGCGCTGATGATGAGCGGAGCGCTGATGGCTTTGCCAAGGAATTCCGTACTGGTGGCTATTTCCGCCAGGTCGATTTCCGGTAGGGCGGTATGTTCAAACCAGTATGCTTCAAAACCATTCGTTCCGGTCTCTACCGGATGCTTCAGGCAGATATCGACATGCTGCTGCTTTTTATTCTGGCTCATGGCTGCGCCACTATTAAGTTGTATAGTGAAAGCATAACAAACTCGGAGTAGCCTGTAAATCCAAAGCGGTTGCGGTTTTTCGGCGGCTGATGGTATAGTTTAAGAGTAAGAGGTTGCAGCACATTACCATATATACGTGCCTTTCTGCGCTCATAGCTTAATTGGATAGAGCAACTGCCTTCTAAGCAGTAGGTTGCAGGTTCGAGTCCTGCTGGGCGCACCACAAGATAGTCGTGAGTCGTTAGTTGTGAGTCGTGAGTTGAGATAAAGGACGAGAAGCCTGTCCTGAAGCGAGCCGGAGCCGTAAGGCGGAGGGGAGTGTAGGAAGTCCTGCTGGGCGCACCAGTGATACCTTCACCTTTTCTTTAAGAAAGAAAAGGTGACGCCAAAAGAAAGGGGACCGTTTTCCTCGGAGCGGTCCATCAGAAAACGGGGTAGTAGTATCAAGCAGGACGAGAAGTTTATCCTGACACTGAGGAGCAACGCGACGAAGGGGAAGGAAGTCCTGCTGGGGGCGAAGTCCCCGAAGGGGGTGTAATCCCCGAAGGGGGCACCAGCCTTCGCTCTTTTTCGCCCCGTCATTCGATGGGGCTCTGTCGAGCTACGGCTGGCACGCCACTGCAAAAAAAAGGAAGCGAAGGCTGCCCGACGAAGTTGAATAACGAAGGCGGGCAGATTAAATTAACTTCAAGCCATTATATTAACCGATTCGAAAATGTATTGGGTATATCATTCAAAGTATAGCGAATCCAGAGCAAGTTTATACTGGCTATACAACGGATGTTTTACAGAGAGTATCTGCACATAATAAAGGCGATTCTGTTTATACTAGCAAATATCGTCCTTGGAGACTGAGAACTTATTTTGCGTTTGATGACAAGGAGCTTGCCTTATCTTTTGAACGATATTTAAAAACTTGTTCAGGTCGAGCATTTATGCACAAAAGATTATTGAAAATATAGTGTGACAATCACTTAAATTAAGAGAGACGTGTTCCACCCCGTAGATTTATCCTTGAGACGGCTCTGCGAAAACGGGGAAGTACAGAGGAGTTTGCTTTTTTGGTCAGTTATGCTATTTTTATTCAGCTGTTTTGTAGTGACTGTAGCTTTAGAGAGTCACCGCGATCCGCCGTAGGCGGAGAGTGGATGACGAAATTATCCACCGAAGCCGAAGTCCTCTGAAGCGTTAGCGAAAGAGGAATAAGCGGAGGTGGGCAGTTGCGTCCAGAGGACGGTTGGCCTTTGGCCAAGGTTCATCCTGTACATTTATTATTCGATTCAATCAATATGGTGACTGTAGCTCAGTTGGTTAGAGCGCCAGGTTGTGGCCCTGGAGGCCGTGGGTTCGAGTCCCATCAGTCACCCCAGATGGTACAAAGAGACGCTGAAGGCGTCTTTTTTGTTGCTACGACGCCACTTTCCAAGGGTTCAAACCCTTTCATTTTTTCGACCCCGCCTTTGATGTGAAAAAAA
>JAKQHK010000099.1 GCA_029573015.1 bacterium | reverse complement strand
GCCGGTGCGCTCCACTGTACTCTGATCCATAAACAAGGTCAGCGGACCGATATCAACCAGTCGCGGGTAATTACTGAGCTTGCCCTGAAAAAAATTGATGCTCAGATAAGCGGTGAGCAGGGCGGCTAGAGGCACAAGCAGGCGGCTGCATTGCACTCCGAAAACAAACAGGATGCCGACAAATGCCAGATACGCTGACCGCGACCTGCTGTGATAGAGAAGATACATGAGCAGTATGGCAAGCAAGCTCAAACCGATCAACCGCATAAACAACTTCAATCCCGAGCTTGTTTGTCTGCCGGTCCGTAAAACTGCATAAAAAAACGCAAGAACAAAAGCCAAAGCGAGCACGATAAACATACCGAAGTCATAGTGCCCGCCAAACGTACTCATCACTGCCCCGATGGTGGAAAAATTGTAGACCCTTGACCACTTTAAACTTTGAAGCGTGGTAAAGTACGGAACCAGACCCTGCATCTGCAGAATCCCGTAAACAGCTACAAACAGCACGCCGCATAAACCGATCCAGATCAGGCGTCGCACCCGCAGCTCGTCCCAGACCACGCGCCGGCTGAAAAGATACAGTATATATAATTCGACCGACCTGCCGATGTACAGCAATGCCAGCGTCAAGCCTCCGATATGTCCGAACAGATATCTCGAAATAACGGTAATCGCCATTGACCATCCGATAAACAGCAGGAACAGGAAACTGATCCTGTCCCGGACCACGAACACCAGCTGCTGTTTGCGCAGGAGGTCGATGCCAGTCCACAAAGCCATGGCGAGAACCAGCAGGTCTTCCACCCGGATGCCCACGCTGCTGCCCGGAACGGAAATCAAATTGATTTTCGGCCAGACAATCGCGAAACAGAGAAAAAAATATACGATCTTATCCATATGCTGATCTGAAATTATATACGAGAATTCTGTGTTTTTACTCGTTTCCGCGAAATCCAGTACTGTGCTTCCGCCTGTTTAAGCATCCGTGCATATGCGGCCGAGGATACAACCTGCGATTGACGTATGTGTTTTCGCTTTCCGAGGAAGCGGGGCAGCATGACGCAGGCTTCCCAGAAACCCCGCATGTACGCGCGCAACTGGTGGGTAGTGAAAGCATGCTGGAAGAAAGTATACCCGAGCAAGGCTGTGAGGCGCCAGAGATATGCGACTACCAGCCAGCCGGGCATGGTCTTGAAATATACCAGTATTTTGTTCCTGACTGAATACCGCACGGTAACGGAATTATACACGCTGCCGGTCGAGCCGCTGAAATGATGCAAGACCCGTGCCGTCGGACAAAAACGCAGATGCTTACCGGCAAGCTGGGCGCGGGCGCTGAGATCAACATCCTCATAGTAGGCGAACAGATCTTCATCAAACAGGCCAACTTCAGAAAAAAAAGAGTTGCGGAACAGACAGCCAGCCCCCCGGAAACCAAACACATCCTGCTCCTGATCGTATTGTCCTTCATCGCGCTCCCGCAGCCCGATAGTCAGTCCCCATCCCCAGCGGCTGTACCCGTCCCACGCCCGGTCAAAAACATCCGGATGCTGCATCTGCATCAATTTCGGCAGCGCTGCATCTGCCTCCTGATGAGTATCCAGGCAGCTAACCAGTGTAGCTATGGTAGTTGCTTCCACCCGCGTGTCAGGATTGAGAAGTAATATGTACTCTCCCCTGGCCTGCGCGATGCCGCGATTATTGCCGGCTGCATAGCCGATATTCGGATATGCTATTGTCTGATAGCTGATCCCCTCAGACTTCAGCTCGGGCAATGTTTCTTCCGGAGAATTGTTAATAACAATAATCTCGAGGGGACGATATGACTGCGCGACAAGCGAATCAAGCAAGGCGCACAAAAAATCCCGGCTTCGCCAGTTCACGATTATGATCGATACCAGTTTTTTCTGTGGGTCTGACAGCATAGATGTAAGTTGCTAAATGGTCGTGAGTACACGTGTTTCTTTGCTGAATAACACCCGGGTGATGAATGTCCAGCGGCTGTGTATCTTTTCCCTTATCCGTAATACCGGACGGATGAAATCGAGCGGTAGCAGCACTATACCAAATAGAATCAGCAGAATGCTGTCTACGGTTAACAGACACCTGACGAGTAACAGATTTGCGGCCCCAAAATATTTTTCCCAGTAGAGAAGCAGACTGCGATAAAACTGACGCATGGTGTGCAGACTCCCCCATTGGGCGAAACTGGCGCTGCCGACGTGTGTTACCTGCAGTTCTGCTAGATAATAATTCTGCCAGCCGGCTAAAGAACAGCGCCGGCACCAGTCTACATCCTCAAAAAAAATGAAGAAACGCTCGTCAAGACCGCCGATCCTGTCCAGGACCTCACGACGGGTAAAAAGAAATGCTCCGGGCACCTGATCCACTACCCCGCCTCCTGCCGGCACATCTGACCAGTACCTTTTACGCAGTCGGGGGACACGCAGGAACAGCCAGTCAAAGCTCAAGTAGAACAGGAACAGCTGCATCCAGCTGGGATACCGTCGGTAGAATGCCTCCATCTGTGATTCGCCTCCCACCCCGCGCATCATCGGACCCACAACACCTACCTCTGCATGCTCTTTGAGGAAATCATACGCGCTTCTCAGGGTCGAATCTCCAACAAATACATCCGAATTGAGAAACAGTACATACGGAGCCCTGCTCATGGCAAGCCCCTGGTTATTTGCCCGGGCAAAACCAAGATTGTCGGTATTCTCAATCACCTGCACCTGCGGATAGACATCCTTCACCAGCTGTACGGAGTTATCCTGCGAGGCGTTGTCGACTACAAGTATATCCAGCTGTAACGCTCCCGCCGTTGCATACAACGATTGTAAGCATTTATTCAGCAATTCTGCGGTATTCCAGTTTACGATGATGACTGAAATGTCAGGCGTATCTGTTGTACTCACGCAGTATCCTTAATAAACGTTCGTGAAACAACCTCAAGCTGTGACGCAGTATCCAGCATACGCAAGCCGACAGCATGGAGTTTGTCCATGCGCAGTCCGCCCTGCAAAGGCCGGTTTGCTTTCCAGCCGAGCTGCGTGCTGCTGACTGGTTCAATCAGCTCCTCGTTCAGGCCAAAATGTACGGCCAGTCTTCTGGCAAATTCGTAACGCGACAACCAGTCCTCACCTGCAGTGTGATACACGCCGCTAACACCATCCCTACGCATCAAGGCATAGAGGGTACGAGCAAGATCATCGGCCACCGTATGGTTGACCATCTGGTCTGTTACTACCTTAACCGGCTTGTCTGCGTACAAGTTTGTAAGCAGCCAGCCGACGAAATTAAAACGTTTCAGAAAGGAAGAAAAACCGTACAATCCCATAGTCCGGCAGATAAGTGCCGGAAACATCGGGGGGATAACCAGGGGATCAAGTTCTTTTTTCAAATCTGCATAATCAGTCATCACCATCTCGTCCGCAGGATGCCATACACCGCTCGCGATGCATTCACCGGCATATTTAGTCAATCCGTACCAGCTCAGCGGATTGACTCGGTCGGATTCTGCATATGGACCGGCTGTGCCATCGAAGACATAATCTGTGCTGACATACACAAAATGCGCACCTGCCTCACGGGCAGCCCGGATTAAGTTTGCTGTCCCCAGGACATTGATCCGGAAACAGGTTTCACGTTCTGTTTCTGCCCCGTCGACATTGGTATACGCGGCGGCATGAATAACTGCCGAAGGTTGAAAATCAGTAAACACTGACTCAACAGCATTCCTGTCGGTAATATCCATACGCGCATAGCGCACCCGTTCAGTCAACGGACGTATCGGCTGGTTTTGCACATCGGTAGCGAGAACCAGCATCTGACTGTCAGCAGCATCGATCAACTTCGTGCCTAGTACGCCGTTTCCGCCGGTTATGAGTATTTTTTCCATAAAAAACACACACGATACACAAATAATACGATCTTCAAACCGCGGGCATTGTACCACACAACGAATATGAGCAGAAGTCAGGGATGCTTGACTTTCCGGAAACAAAATAGTAGATTAATTTTTGATGTAATCAGACAGTCATGACATCAATTGTTGCTGAAAGACAGGATGAAATAAAGATAAAAAGGAGATGCACCATGGTTTCACCCAAAGCAGAACCGAAGAAGAAAATCCAGCGTACCAAAAGCGCCTTTGCGGAAGAAAGCTTCTACTACCAGCTGAAAGCCGGTGGTGAGCGCGGCTGGAACGACCAGTATGTTGATCCCGATGACGCGACCCAGGGTATCGAACGATTCTATCTGACATTCCATGGCGTCAATATTGCCAGCATTGAAATCGTCGAAAAAAACAGCGAACGGCAGACGAAAATAACCATCTTCGGTACACCGGACAAATCGCCGGTTCCCCCTGCCTGGCAGGTCAGCGAAGAGGACTGGAACAGCTATTTCGAACAGGTAACCGAAGCTATCCAGAATCTCTATCAGCTGTAATCCGCAACATCACATGAATAAACAAGAGGAGCGGTCGTCTACGACGACCGCTCCTCTTTTCGATAGATATGAAAGTCTAATCATCAGAACGTTCAAAAAGCGTTTTGGGAATCTGGAAGTTTTCAACTTCCTCAGCTCGCGGAGCGCGGGTTGCATGTTTTGGAGCTGTGTTCACGCTAAAGGATGCAGCCGGGATAACATTTTCCAGTGCTGCCCAGCCGCCCTTGCTGCCTGCCGGCACAATCACCGTTACCTGATCGCCGGGCTCAGCCTTGAAATAGGTTACGCTTGCAGACAGGATGCGGAATTCACCTTCCGGCGTATGCGCATAAAAATCATTTGCCAATTTTTTCAGGGTACCGACGACCTGCACGCGTTCTACCGGCCCGATTTGCTTGTAGATGAAAGAACCGTTGGCAGCAATGGTAAGCTTAAGAATATCTCCACTGACCAGTTTCGATTTGCTCGCATAATTCGGGGGAACCGGATATTTTTTCCCGTCCGGTCCAACCATGCTCTCGCCATTGAAAACACCTTCGACAATCGTACTGCCGGACACCTCGGCACTGGCTCCTACACCGTTCATGGGACGCTTGGAACCATTCAACCCCTTGCCGGCGGGCATTTTGCCGAGGATTTCATCGATGAGCGTCTTGATGCTCGCCAGATTATCCTCCATAGTTTCCACCATCTGGCGCACCAGTTCGAGCTTATTGGTATCTGCGGCACTCATGCCACACTCCTTTGTCTAAATGATCCGTCTAGTAAATAATAGTATATCCCGTATTAGTATAGTATAAACTATTGAAAAACCTGTGTCAATTGAACGGGGTTATTATAATTGACACGTTGGATAAAATAGGGATGAGAACAATTAGCACAAGGAGAAACGATGGGAGCGGAATTGTATCGAATAATCAGCACACCAAAACGTGCAATCAGGTGGTATCAAAAGATACGTTGGCGAAAGG
>JAKQHK010000110.1 GCA_029573015.1 bacterium | reverse complement strand
CAGCCTGATACTACCATGCCCCGGGCACGCAGATGCTCGCTTAAGTACCTGCCGACGAATCCGGTTACTCCAGTAACAACAGCTGTTTTGATATTACCTATCATCATGTATCCTGATCAATTTATGTGTTGAGGTATGTCCGCTGTGTATGGAAACACAGGATAGTGAAACATGCAAATACTCGGCAATCGCCCTGCATACTGCCTCATTGGCTTTGCCGCGCTCAGGCGCTGCCTTAACGGTTATCTTCAGGGAGCCATCCTCGCGCCGGATGACCGAAGTCTGACGTGCTCCGGCACTGACTTTGGCGCTAAGTATCTCTGTCATGGCTGCTGTTTCTTCTGTGGACCCTTTTTCGGTTTGTGTGTAAAAATCAGACCATAGTGATACATGCCCGCATCAAATGCTTGTTCAAACGAAAACGCGCATGCCGCAGCTGCCTGCTTGGCATCCTCGGCACTGACGCGCAGATGCAATCCCGGCCCGAGCAGCGATTTTTGTTTTTCCCAATCAATAACTACCAGCTTGCCATTGGGCTTCAGATACTCAGCCGCCCTGCAGAAAACCTTGCTGCGATCCTCTGGCTGCAGCACATGGAGCAAATTGCTGAGGATAATGTAATCAAGCGATTGTTTGGCGATGGAAGTCAGCTGACCTTTGAGCAAGTCAGCATGAATAAACATGGCATTGCGGAAGCCTTCATGATACACATAGGACCGTGCCGAGGAAACCATTTCCGCATCAATATCGATGGCATACACCATGCCCGCCGGACCAAGGCTGCGGGCAAGCGCCAGCACCAGATGGCCGGTGCCGCATCCGAAATCAGCCACCCGTTCACCCTCCCCCACCCCAATGGCTTGGACGATCATCTCCGGACTGAGAAACGACTTGTGCGATTGATTCATACTCCCTCTCATTAGATGAACAGCCCTATTGTACCCAATCTCATACTGTCATCACAAGTGCAGTTCAGGAAAGCACCCCGTTAATTTCATGCATGATCTTTTCGACTGCCCCCTCCTGTTGCAGAGATCGCAAAGCAAGCGCCATGGCTTCAATTTTTTCCCGATCACTGATGAGTAGCCGGGATACGGATAACAGATCCTGCTCCTGGTCAGCCGCCTCGTAGAAAACACACGCTCCGCCGTTTCGTTCCAGCAACTCGGCATTCCTTTGCTGTTCCTGTTTGGCACTCAAGGGCAGGGGGACGAGCAGGCTCGGTTTGGCAAGCGCGATCAATTCAGCGATGGTGCCGGCACCGGCACGCGCGATAACCAGGTCGCTCGCCGCATACAGATCACCAAGTTCCCCGGTCACATAGCTGAATAAACGAAAACGCGACCGCTCCTCAGGCGTCAATTGTTTCTTTGCTTCCTGCGCTGCGGCATGATCAGCATTGTCACCGGTAATAAGAATCAGCTGGCAGACATCCAGCCAGGCAGAAAGCTGTCCGATCACCTGCATATTGAGAAAATGCGCTCCCTGGGCGCCGCCCATAACGAGGACCACCGGCAGACGTTCGGTAAGCTCAAGCAACTGTCTGCCCTTCTCGCGTGATCCAGAGAGTATGAGCGTGCGGACTGGATTGCCGGTAACCACGCATTTGCCGCGCTCGAAGTGCGAAACTGTCTGCGGGTAGGAAAGTAGTATCCGGCGCGCATACCGCGCCGCCAGACGGTTGGCCAGTCCGGGCACGAGCGTCTGCTCATGGATAACGATCGGGATGCGGCACCAGCGGGCTGCAAGCACCACCGGCACCGAAACATGCCCGCCGGTACTGAACAGAACCTGCGGACGGAAGCTGCGGATCAGACGTATTGCCTGCCAGATACCGGCTAGCAGCTCAAAGGGACTGAGCAAATTACGCCAGCTCAGGTAACGGCGGAATTTACCGGAAGGAATGAAAGCTGTACGAATTCCGGTTTCTGGCATGATTTTCACTTCCATACCCTGCCGGCTGCCGATATACATGAGCTGCCAGTCAATCGGACCCTGCACAGGATCAGGGTTAACTACTATTTGTTCAATGAGTGCGAGCAGCGGTCCGAGATGACCTCCCGTTCCCCCGCCCGTAAGCAGGACGCGCATTTTTTTTCTGTTCCCTAAGATTCTTGGATATGTTTAAAGCAATGCCTGTGGCAATCGAACACATAAGCAGCGATGACCCGCCATAGCTGATGAATGGCAAAGGCACACCAGTGAGCGGTATGATACGGAGCAGCCCACCAATGTTGATAAATGCCTGGATGCCGATCCAAATGCCGAGACTGGCAGCCAAAAGTTTTCCAAAATTATCCCGTGCTAGAAGCGCGATGCGCATCATGCGTTGCAGATAGGCAACATAGAGAAAGACGACCATCCCACCTCCCACGAGACCAAGTTCCTCACAAATGATGGCAAAAATGGAGTCTGTGGGCGCGTGGGGAAGATATTCGTATTTCTGGCGGCTGTGCCCGTATCCCAAACCGAATATACCGCCGGAGGCAACGGTCAGACGCGCCTGGGTAACATGATAGCTGATGCCTTTGGGATCTTTATCCGGATACAGCCAGGCTTCGATACGGGCGATGCGGAACGGCCGCACCCAGATGAGCAGGCCTACGACCATGAGGCCGACCAGTCCTCCGAGAAACAGCTGCATGAGATGCGCGCCCGACAGATAAAAAACCGAAACAGCCATGACGCAGATGATGATCGTCGTGCCCAGATCTTCCTGAAAATACAGCAGGAGGATGATGATAGAGACAATAAAGGCAAAAGGGAGAAAACCGTACTTGAAATCTTTGACATCCGATCCCTTGCGTTCCAGCCAGGTAGCCAGATACACCGCCAGAACCAGTTTGGTGATTTCTGACGGCTGCAGGGACATGAGGCCAAAGTCCAGCCAGCGTTTTGCACCCAGAGCTTCAGCCTTGCCGATGAGTGGTAAAAAAACCGCCCCGAGCAATCCCATGACCATGAGCAGCGCCGGGAAGGCAAAATAGCGTAATTTGCGATAATCAAAATTGCTGAAAAAAATTACCGCCACGATGCCGGCAAAAACCCAGATCGACTGCCTGATCAGATACCAGTAATCATCCGGAGCGCCGGTCGCAGTGACAAAATCATTGTGTGCCTTGATCGAGCTCGCACTGGCAATCATGATCAGCCCGAAGGCAATAAGCACCATCCAGATGATCAGGAGGGGACGGTCCGAAGGCTGAGATTTGCGTTTCAGTCTGGGCATGCTTCATGACTCAACGGATAAACAGACTTTTTTAATAAAACCGGCAATACGGTCGATATCATCCCGCATCGCTGCGTGCGAAGTGATAATACCACAGGGGAACTGCAGATGGGCATATTCAATATTATGGGTCAACTCCCGACCCGGTCTGGAAACATGAAGTAGAAATTCCGACGGTTTCTCGATCTGGCTGAACATGTAGCCTGGCCGGCAATAGTTCATGCCGTCTGAACCGGCTTCATAGATCCCGCTCCTGAGGTCACCCCGCACTATGCCGGAAGCGGTAAG
>JAKQHK010000092.1 GCA_029573015.1 bacterium | reverse complement strand
GAGCTGATCAAAAAAGGCAGGCTTGATGATCGTGTCAACACGGATTGCTTCTCTATGCTCGCAATGACACGATTAGCTATCGAGCTGGTAAAAAAAAGGCAGGCCTACGGCACAAAAAAGCCACTGATACGTACAAGTGGCTTTTTGCGGCTACAGTCATGTGAATGATCGAGCTTATCCAAAGCTTAAAGAGGATTTCTTTCTAGTCTTAGCTTTTTTTTCAGCAGCTGGCTTTTCAGGTTGGTGCGCAACGATGTTTTCCGGTGCGGTTACTGCTACAGGTGCTTCCTCCTGTTTTTTTGTTTCTGGCGCCTGAAAACATTCCAGGAAGCGGATGAGAAGGCCGACGCCATAGCCGGTTGATCCCATGGCTCCATACGGTTTGGGAGCACTCGTGTCAGCAACCCCAGCGATGTCCAGATGCACCCAGGGAATATCAGCCACGAAATTCTCAAGAAATGCTGCCGCAGTGATGGTTCCGGCTTTTCCCTTACTTGTGTTCTGAATATCAGCAACGTCGCTTTTGACCTGTTCTCGGTGATCGTCCCAGAGCGGGAGATGCCAGACGCGTTCCCAGCTCTTTAAGGCTGCTGCTTCAATTTGTTTGATCATTTTGTCATCGTTTCCGATAACCGCGGCGGCTTCGTTACCGAGCGCGATTACGCAGGCTCCGGTCAGAGTAGCCAGATCTATGAAACAATCTGGCTTGAATTTTTGTCCGTAGACCAGCGTATCTGCCATGACCAGGCGGCCTTCGGCATCGGTATTGAGGATCTCGATGGTTTTGCCATTGGAAGCCTTGACGATGTCACCCGGCTTGGTCGCCATACCGCCGGGCATGTTTTCCGTTGCCGGAACCAGCCCGATGACCCGCAGGGGCAGGTCGAGCAGACCGACAGCGCGCATGGTTGCGAGCACGGCTGCACCACCTGACATGTCGAATTTCATGGCGTGCATGTCCTTGCTCGGTTTGAGGCTGATGCCGCCGGTATCGAAGGTGATACCCTTGCCAACCAGCACGACTGTCGGGAGCGCTTTACGTTCCTTATTGTGTTGCAGGACGATGAACTTGGGAGGTTCATGACTTCCCTTGCTGACGGACAGGTAGGCATGCATGTTCATGCCTTCGAGATCTGAACGGTTAAAAATTTTGCAGTCAAGCCTGGCTTCACCGGCGATTTTTTCCGCTGTTTCGGCGAGCATGGTTGGTGTGGCATGGTTGGAGGGATGGTTGGCAAGGTCGCGCATGAGACTGATGGATTCACCGATAATCTTGCCTTTGGCAATCACTGCCGCAGCATTTGAACCGGCGTCGGCAAGCAGGGTCAGGCTGGTGATCAATTTCTGCTCCTGCTTTTTTTCCTTGTACTCCAGGAATTCATAGGTACCGAGATAGGCAGCAATAATGGTGATTTCATACAGGTTAGATATCTGTTTGTCTATATGGTCCGGCAGGTAGAGCGAGACACTGGTGGCTTTGGCTCTCTGCGCGGTGCGCAGGGCTGTGGCAATCGCCAGTTGCCAGCTGCGGGCAGAGAATTTGTCCTTGTTGCCCAGCCCGATGAGGAGAATTTTTCTGGCAAATATTTTGTCCTGTGTCGCCAGGAGCAGCGTCTGGTTCGCTTCGCCCTTGAATTCACCGGCATCCATGCTTCCCTGCATGAGGCTACTGATCCGACTGTCCAGATCACGGCAGTACTCGGGAAGTTCCTGCTTGGCAAACAGGGGGATAAGGCAGATATCTGTTTTCCCTGCTGTGGCAGGTGTTTCGATTTTTATCTCCATGATTTTCTTTCAAATTTTTTTTAATTTTTCAATTACTAATCATAATCCCTTGATAAACGGATTGTGTTGTTTTTCAAAAGCGAGATCAGTAATCTCGCCGTGCCCGGGGTATACCGTCACTGTGTTCGGCAGAGCAATCAACTTGGCAAGGGATTTCTTTATTTGTTCGAACGATCCTCCCGGCAGGTCGGTCCTGCCGATCGACAATCTGAAAAGAGTATCGCCGGAAAAAAGCAGGTTGTCAATGAGATAGCAGACACTTCCCGGGGTATGACCGGGTGTATAAATAATCTGCATGATCAGCTTGTCGAGCCGGATATCAGGATGGCTTACATCGAGTAACTGCATGTCAGTGAGCTGCGTAGCGCTTCGTAGGGAGGAATACTGAGCTGCTTTCGGGGCTTCCTGAGCTAGCAGCAGATCCTGACTATGAATCCAGACAGGTATTTGCAGAATTGTAGCTACTTCGCCGGCAGCAAGCACATGATCATAGTGACCGTGCGTCAGCAATATTGCTTGTATGGATACATCGTTCGCCTGCACGGATCGGATGATTTTTTCCGCTTCAAAGCCGGGATCGATGATATACCCTTTCCCGCTTTGGTCACTGACCAGATAGCAGTTGGTCGAGAGCGGTCCAACAGGAAGTCGTGTTACATTGATTGACATAGTGGCACCTCACAAAAAAAGGAGCGTACCCGGAGGTCGCTCCTTGAAACATGGTCGTTCGTTCTAAACTAGGCCTCGTCGCTTTTCCAGGCAATCGCACCTGAAGGGCAATTGTCGATGGCATCATTGATTTCATCGGTATGTTCATCATAGTTGGGCATGGGGGCGACAACTGCGGCTGATTCGTCATCATTCATTTTAAAAACTTGGCTGTCTCCGCCATTGGTGCACAGGGTGCAGCCGGTGCAGAGATCGGGATCAATGATTGGTTTTTTGCTCATGAATTCTCCGTGTTGATAAAAATGACCGTCAGAAAACATAACATGGTCATGTCAAGAAATCAAGCCGCCGCAGTCTCCTTTACCGGCAGGTAGGCAGTTGACTGAGGTTGCGGCTGCAGGACGGCGCTGAAGCCGGCAGCCTTGTGGTGGCCGCCGCCGCCGAAGGCGGCGGCGAAGTGTGAAGCATCGATACCGTTTTCCGTCCGTATGCTTCCTTTGAGCTGATTTTTATCCCTCTCTGACAGCAAAACCGTCATCTTGATACCGGGGATGCCATGGATAAGTCCGATGAGTCCTTCGAGATCTTTATATTCTGCTCCAGCAGCATCGAGATCAGCCTGGGAGATATAAATCCAGGCAAGGGAACGATCATAGTCCAGCTTCAATTTTCCGAGAGCCAGTCCCCAGAGTTTAAGGATTGGGAGAGATTTTTTACGGAATAAATGGTAGGCAACCTGTGCATGATCAGCACCTAATGTCTTGAGGTCAGCAGCGATTTTCATCACCTGGCTGGTGGTATTGGAATGCTGGAAGCTGCCGGTGTCGAAGTAGAGGGCGGCAAGCAGCTGGGTGGCCATATCCGGAGTGATCTCCGCTCCGAGGGCATTGAGCACATGGTACATGATCTGTCCGACCGAGGCAGCCTGCGGAGCAACAAGCGCTATCTTGCCATAACGATCGTTGGAAGGATGATGGTCAATGTTGATGACGGGAACGCGTTCAAAAAAATCCGCGTACCGCTGATAAAATCCGCTCATTTTTTTCAGATCCGCGCAGTCTACGGTGATGATGAGATCGTAGGCGGTCGGATCAAAATCATGTTCTATCCGGGATATGCCCGGCATGAAATCATACTGATCAGAGGGAATGTCCATGCAGACGGTCGTAACCTGCTTGCCCTGACGCTCGAGAGCAGAACGCAGCGCCAGCGAGGAGCCGAGCGTGTCCGCGTCAGGATTGATATGGGAAATCTGCACAATGCGTTCGGCATGTGTCAGCTGGTTGATAAATGCATCATACGGCAGGTCAAGAATCATATCTCCCCTGTACATAAAAAGGAGATTAACCTATCATGGATTATCATCGGTGTCAATTCAGGTATGCTGCCGGGACCGAGCCAGCTGTAAACTTGCTGCCACAAGCATGACCGGTATGAAGACGAGGAACAGAGAACGGACTGGCATGATTTGTAGGGTGGCAGCACAGAGGATCATGCTGAACACCCAACCGCCTGTGGTGGAGGTTTGAAAGATACTCTGCATGGCTGTTTTGTGGTTGTGTACTTTTTTCAGAAACAGGCTCTGGTTTAGACTTTCAACGAGCGCTGATCCAGTCGCGCCCATGAGGTTGAAAAGCACAAGCCAGGTAAAATCCTGCGAAACAGTGAGCAGCCCGAGGGAGAGACTGATCATCAGAAAACCGGTGATGAAGAATACAGTTTCTTTACCAGCGGCGTCTGCGAGTTTACCGAGCGGCAGGGGGAGAAGGATGAAGGGGAGTATGCCGATGCTCACGCACAGCCCAACCTGTGAGAAACTGAACCCATTGTGCAGGAGATAGATAGGGAAATAAATTCCCATAGTCGCGTAATACGAAAAGAGAGCGATATTGGTCAAATATCTTTTTTTAAATTCCGGCAGGGAGAAAAAAGTCTGCAGGTCTTCTTTGAGTCTGATCGTGCCGCTGATTCTGCTGGGAACCGTCTGGTCAAATGCATGGCGTTGCTGGAGCATGATGAGGAAACTGACAGTTGCCAGCCCTGCCATGACAGCAAACAAGCCGTTATATCCGAAGCTGCTCGTGATTAGCCCTCCAAGCGCCGGACCGATGAGCCAGCCGATATTGCTGCCGAGATAGATTTTACCTTCGTTCGTGTGAATCTGTTCCATCCTGCTGTAGCGTTTGATGAGCAGGGTCAGGCAGATCCAGCCGAGACTGTAACTAGCAAAATAGAAAAAATAATTCGGCATGACGATATAGGACTGCGGCAGCAGGAGAAATAGCAGGTCGACCAGTCCGAGCAGGGCAAACAGGCTGGTGAGCAGTCTGACTTTGCCGACACGCAGGATGATATGCACGGCGAAAAGGTCGATAATCAGAATCGCCAGTTTGATTACACCTTCGATCAGAGCGACCGAGCTGTCATGAACTACAATACCTCTGAGATATTCACCGTTCACCGGGGTGAACAGGGTTTCATGCAGGGACATGAGGAAACCGAGTACCATGAGCAGCTCAACAGCCGCGAAACGGTTGCGAGCGTGGGGTGCGTCAGACATGTTAGTTTTGTTGTGATTGATAGCGGGCACGGGCTTTCCAGATCAGGATGCTTCCGGTTATGATGAGAACCAGACTTGCGAGCTGGGCAAACTTGAACGGTCCGAGGACTGCCACATCATCTATGCGGATCATCTCCATGGTGAAGCGGATGAATCCATAACAGATGCAGTACAAGCCGAAGATCAGACCGGGTGATTTGTTTTGCAGCTTTCGGCTGATAATAAAGAGAAGCAGGGCGGCACTCAGTGAGAGCAGGGATTCATAGAGAAAGGTGGGATGATAGTAATTGACATAATAGTATTCCGGCAGGCGGTGCGCGGGTTCGATGTAGATTTTCCAGGGCAGATCAGTAGGCTTGCCATACAGTTCCTGATTGAAAAAATTTCCCCAGCGGCCGATAGCCTGACCGAGGGCGAGAGAGGGTGCTGTCAGGTCGCAGATCGGTAACAGCGGGATTTTTGTCTTCCGGGCATACAGGATGAGAACAATCAAGGCTCCGAGGATCGCTCCGTGTATGGCCAGACCTCCGGCCCGGAGATTGATGATTTCGGCGGGATCCCGGCTGTAGTAGCCCCATTCGAGGATGACATGGTAGAGACGTGCTCCTGCCAGCCCTGCCAGCGTAGTGAGGATGAACAGGTTTTCCAGATGGTAGGTGGCGATGCCATAGATTTTCGCCCGGCGCAGGGCGATGAGGTAGCCGATGACAATAGCGGTGATGATGCAGATGCCATACCAGTAGATAGTGACAGGGCCGAGCGAAAAGGAAGGCTGGGGTATAATCCGGTACATATTTTTCCTTATACTAACTGCTGTATTGTAGCAAAAAAGCATAGGTAACAGAAGGAATCCGTTCAAGGTTATTGTAAAGCAATCGTTGGGCAAAGCTTGGGTTGAGTAGATAAATCAACCATAAAAGTAAACAGGTTCGGTAGATAGCGATAATTGTACTTGCA
>JAKQHK010000087.1 GCA_029573015.1 bacterium | reverse complement strand
CTTGTCACTGCCCCAGATCTGCCGGAAGGGAATCTGCAGGGCGATGAAGCCGATCGCTACGCTCAGCACAAACGCAATAATATTGTCTCTCCATTTGGCGTTTGGTTTGAGTTTTTCGGTGAGTAATGATGTCATACGTCCTCCTTTTTTATAGGCACTGATATATGCCGAACGATAAACAATACCTTTGTATAATACAATGCGCTCCCGGGTTTGCCAATGAGTTTTTCACAGGTTCCGCCACCGGTGTTCCAGTTCCTCCTTCATCTGTTCGTGGAATGCCTTCCGGTAGGGCTTGATCATGTCGGCTATTTTTGCACAGGAGGTTTCCTCCGGGCAGAAGCCAACCACATGGCATTTGGGAACAATATGCCTGCTGAGTGACTGCAGCTGCTGCGCATCGAGGAGGTGGCGGATCTGCTCCGCTTCCTGTTCGGTGATATCCCGCATCTGCTCCTCGGCAGTGCTGCACAGTCTCAAAGGATAATACCCGGAGATTAAATTGTAAAGATTGTAATCCTGCACCACGTCGAGACGGATGCCGCGCGGTATCAGGTACAGTGCATCCCGCTCTGCCACACCTCCGGCTACCAACGCATCGTATTTGGAAAAAGAATCTGCTACCCGCTCGTGCCAGCGCCGAAACACGGTTTTATCTTTCTGAACTGCAGGCGGGACCGAAAAATAACGATCAAATGCCATTATATACGCATCTGTTTCCGCGAAGGGGGTTGTCTGCAGAAACCGGCTGGTTGCGTGAATCGCCTCATACAAGGATTCGCATACCATGGGCACGGTGCGATGCCGCTTCTTCTCTCCCCAGACGCGCCAGGATACCGCTGAGAGCACACGACAGCGCACACTGGTCGCATAATCCCGGCAGATCTGCTCCCGCAGCGCCAGAAAATCCCACCACTTTTCTCGGACGCTTTGCTCATCGTGCAGACTGTCTGCCATGGCTGCCAGACGATCCAGCTCCTGCAGGAAGCCCGCTGTCCGCTCCACTTCAATCGACATAACACGGGTTATAGCATCACCGCCCATCTGCCCACGAAGATCGCGCGCCAGATTGGTCCGGGCTGGATCTTTGAAAATATTCGGGAACGGATAAACATCCTTGGGAGCCACAAAGCGGGTGGGATACAGGATATCTATGCCAAGCCGCGTCAGCTCACCGTCGACTGCGTCGAGGAACAATTTGGCATCCTCTGGCATCCACTCTTTTTCCCGTTCGTATTCACGCTTGAAAGCAATCAGGGACTCGACAGAGAGCGAAACGATGCCGGTGCCGATAATGCCATACGGCAACAACTTGCTTGCTTCATCCTTGCGCATGCCCTGCTCCAGAAACGTGTTGACCGCGGTTATATTCGCTGCGGAAACCGCATGATAAACAGAAGCAGCAGATGCATCTGCGGCGATGGCGGTCGGAGTTACGATATCGTCCGGTGTGGTTTCCGTCCTTCGTCCGGATGCCATGAGCCCGGATGAAAACACGAGCGGGGTGAGCAGTGCGTCCAGAAACTTGCTCCCCTGGAAGCTAAGCGCGATAACCGGAGTCGTAGCAATAGAGGCATGGCCACGCAGGGAAGACTTCTGAAGGATCTTGAGTACTTTGGTATCCAGATCCTGTTCCGCGTTAACTGCTTCCTGATAGAGCTCCTGCACTGATTTGCCCTTGAAGGTCAGCAGCGCTGACAGGGCGGCAATAGTCTGGGCGCTGAATTTCCGTCCGTCAAGCTCGAATTCTGGCACAATGCCGAAAAAATCAATCCGCAGGTCGCTTGTTGTATGCATGGGTTCCTCTAATCGTACAATATACTAATATTCAATTAAATTTCTATTAATTGTTTTTTAATCTCATTAGCTAATACTTCAGCAAATTTGACTGGAACAGCATTACCAATCATTTTATATCCATCTGCAATATTTGAATATATAAATACAAAATTATCTGGAAAAGTTTGAATCCTAGCGCATTCTCTTACAGATAATCGTCTATAAAGATATTCTTTACCAGGAACAAATATCCGTTTATCTTGCTCTATAAATTTCATTTTCGGAGCTTGTGGATGTATAGGCGCATGCCTTCCACCTGCCTGTATAGTAAAAGATTGCTCATCCCAATTCCTCACTCGATTTCTAGACATATATATTGTTGAAAAATTTCCGTCCATATATTCATGATTTGGAATTTCTAAATTACCATTCGTCTTATTGTATTGTTTACCTTTAATGGCACATTCCTTTAAATCCCAAATAGCATCTTTAAGAGTTGGTGAGATTGTGAACGGTTCAGGAAAGTTAAACGCTTTCCCTGTCTTTCTATGAAATCCAACGATGATAACCCGTTTTCTATCTTGTGGCACTCCATAATCTTTCGCATTCAATAATTTATATGTTACGTTGTAATTCAAACTGTTGAATTGGTCTAAAATATGTTGGAATGCCTCTTTGTGTCTTGAAAGTAATATTCCAGATACATTTTCAGCCAAAAAAAATAATGGTTCCTTATCTCGAAGCACGCGAATATATTCAAAAAAAAGCTGCCCTCGTGTATCGTTTAATCCTCTGCCCGCGCCTGCTTCACTCCAACTTTGACATGGTGGACCACCGATCACCCCGATGGAACATGGGATGTCCTTTGATTCAACTTCAACAATACTTCGTTTATCTAAATAAGTCTTAGGGAAATTGTTTTGAAAGGTATCCCAGATAGTCGGATCGAATTCGTTAGCCCATTTTATAGTAAAACCTGCTTTTTCAAATCCTAAATCTAATCCACCAGCCCCTGAAAATAATGATACAATATCCATTGCTTTATTTCTTGAAAGTGATTAATTTTGCATTAATTAGTTGCGCTGGATTATTTGGTGATTTTATTTTTATATCAGAAATTAAAAAATTGTCGTTATGCAATAATTCTAAAGAATTCCTATCCGCTTCTGAAAAACTAAAGTACTTCTTCGTGCTCATAATTACATTACAGTTAAAATCACCATCACTCACTATATTTGGTACATAATCGAACACCTTGCTTGGATGGTCGATTCCCCACATCCCACGAATTCGAAAATATGTTATCCCTAAAGGATCGACACGATTTACTCTACCTAATTCATTTGTCTCTGCAAATTCAACATTGTTTAATTCATTAATACCATCAGATATTTTATTCTTTATACGCTCATATGTTTGTGATTCAGCAGCATAACAATCACCATAAACAAACCAGAGCGATTTAAGGATATTATTCATAACATATCCAACAATATATATTAAATCTTTTACTTTCCATTCTTCACATTTTTTACATGTAGATGTAATCATAGGACTATCAGCATAAATACGATCTTTAGGATATGAACTATTTAATGCTAATCCTGCCTTAGCAGACTCAATCTTTTTAACCTCGATCGCATCACCTTTACGTATTATTACATCAGGAGGGTTATTCTGATTACCTAGGTATGAAAAGACTTCATTATATATTGAAAGTTTAGCTTGATTATCAGTTACGATAACACTGTCTGCAAAAATATCTTTAATGTATATTTCTAAAGCCTCACCAACATTATTTATTCGATTATGCGAGCTATAATGTGTGACAAGATTGGTCACAGGGTTCGTTACAATATTTTTAATAGCTATAAGTACATTTGTGATCATTTCATGTGAACATGTACTAATAAATAAAATATTAGGGGGAATTGTACCCGTAATAATAATCAATTATAAAAAAACTACACTTGTTTCTCCATCTCCGTAGTCGTTACCCGTCCCCCCTGCCACTGGCCGCGATAGGCACTGCCCTCACCCTCAAGCCGGGCAACCATGAGATGAAGGAAACGGGCTCCCATTTCAACCTCAACCTCACAGGGACCGCTGTTAACCACCGCCACCACCAATCCGCCCGTATAGCCGGGTGCAATCTGCGTTGCCCGCAGGATAAGCCCCATGCGTTGCAAGGTGCTCCGCGGCTTCAGGATGCCAACGCAATCCTCAGGGATGCTAACTTCTTCTATAGTTTTTACCAGACGGAAATCACCCGGTTTCCAGAGAGTTGAGGTTGTTTTTCCGTCGTCATACACAGCAACTGTCTCGATATCACAGGTTTTACGTTCCTCCACGCCCAGATAGCCACGACCAGAAATTGAGTACACTTCTCCCATCCGCAGATCGAAGCCAGCACCTTCAGGATTCGTTAGCTCACGTTCGCATAGATTTTTAACCAGACCATTTTCAGAAACTAATCGTAAAAGTTCCTTAACGCCTAAAAACATACTGCTACTCCATTTGTAAATTGAAAAATGAAAATTTAAAAATTAAGAATTGGTACTTCCGCACCACTGCACGCCGCGCTCACTCTCCTCCAGCTGTTCGACCAGTTGAACGTCGACACGCTCTACCGGCTGGATGAGAATCTGGGCAACCTTGTCTCCGCGCTTGATCGTGATCGGAGCATCGCTCACATTGAGCAGGACGATTTTCCATTCTCCCCGGTAGCCGCTGTCGATGACACCGGCAAGGTTGCGTATCCCCTGCTTGATGGCAGTACTTCCCCGATCCCACACGAGCGCCACATAGCCAGCCGGAAACTCGGCGGCAAACCCCAAGCCAAATACGTGGCGTTCTCCAGGCTGCAATGTATACTCCTCATGGGAAAACACGTCCAGACCCGCATCACCGGCATGAGCGTATTGCGGCGTTCCTGCATCAGCATACAATTTATGAACCTGCAGCGTTACCATGGCAAATCCTTAACTGAATAAAACAGAACTGGCTAATGCAACCAACACTGCAATGATAAACAATATAAATACATTGCCAAAGCGCTTCTGCTGCGGATCATGATACAGGCGTGTTTTAAGGATCCAGTGCGATGCCAGAACAAGAATACTCGGCTGCGACGGCTGCATCATGCGCAGGAATGACTCGCGATCTGAGGGTTTGACTGCAAACCAGGTTGAGTTATTGGCATCAGCATGTAATTCCTGTTCACTTTTCCAGGCTGCATCCCAGACTTGCTCGCATCGGGTCGCCAGATGCAATTTTATCTTCTCTGGAATTCCTTCTGTCTGATCTATAGGCATTTCGAGAATTTGCCACTCCTCTGGTGAGAAATCAATACCTGCAGAGGCTGCATACTGCTGCAGTTTCTCCCGATAAAATGCATGCACTTGTGCCAAATCCACCATTGCTATTCCTCAAACTATCGATGCTACCAATAACTTTTGCGAAGCCATGGGCATGATAGTATACTTTGACCACCATTGACAATGGACAGGTATGTTTTTTGGTTAGAAAAATGCAAGCATGATCACCAATATCCTCGTAAACAGCTATACAGAACATAATTTTCAGCCCTTCAGCTATGCTGTGCCACCAGAGCTGCGTGCTTCGTTGCAACGCGGTCAGCTGGTACGAGTGCCGTTCGGGCCACGTCAGATTACCGGACTTGTTTATACCATTGATACAGAAGCTGATAACGAAACCCTGAAGCCAGTGACAACCATTCTGACCAAAGAACCGCACCTGCTCCCCTGGCAGCTGGAATTAATGCGCTGGATGTGCGAATACTATCTTGCTTCGGCAAAAAGCGTCATTGCCGCGATCAACCCGTTCATTTTCAACAAAACGCCTGCATCCCGGATGAGCACCTATTACCGGCTGGTTCCCGGATACCGGGACAAACTCGGCACCCGGCTCGGAACGCAGCAAGCGAAGATTATCCGGGAACTCGAAGAAGCACATGCCCACAGCGAACCAGAACGCATGCTCACCAGCCATACTGCTGCCAGCCTGAAAAGTCTGGTAAATAAAGGTATAGTAGCCAGCCGTACCATCAAGCAGACTCCTTCTGTGACGTATGCGGCCAAAGCAACACACCCAGCACAAACACCGACTCCCAGCCAACAACAAGCCATAACTGCCATACAAGCATATCTGGGTACAAGTACAACTTTTCTCCTGCATGGCGTGACTGGCAGCGGGAAAACCGAAGTCTACCTGCAGGTCATCGAGGCGGCATTACGTCAAGGCAAACAAGCACTGGTGCTGGTACCCGAAATAGCCCTCACACCGCAAACCATTGAGCGTGTCGCTGGCCGCTTCCCCGGACAGGTGGCGGTCTGGCACAGCAAGCTCAATCCCACGGAACGCTATGCCACCTACGAGCAAGTGCTGCAGGGAAAAATCTCCATTATCGTCGGATCTCGCAGTGCGCTATTCCTGCCTTTTGCACATCTCGGCGTCATCGCTATCGATGAAGAACACGAAATAAGTTATAAACAGGAAAAAACACCCCGCTATCATGCCCGCACAGTAGCGGAACAGCTATCAAAATTAACTGATGCGGTTGTCATCCTCGGCAGCGCCACACCCTCGCTGGAAAGCTACACAGCAGCCCGGCAAGGCACGATGCGGCTGCTATCGCTGCCCACCCGCATCAATGTCAGCGAAAGCATGCCTGAAGTGGAAATAGTCGATCTGCGCCTGGAATTCAAAAAAGGTAATCGCCAGACGATCAGCAAACGGTTATACGAAGAAATAGAGCGAAACCTGCAGCAAGGTGAACAGACCATTCTATTCCTCAACCGGCGCGGGCGTTCCACCTATGTTTTCTGCCGGGAATGCGGACATGTCCTCAAATGCAACCAGTGTGAAATACCCTATACCTACCATACTGATATACATGGATATTATGCGCTGCTCATCTGCCATCATTGCGGCAACCAACAGCAGCCCCCACAGCTCTGCTCAAAATGCGGGGGGAACAAAATCCGTTATCTCGGCGCGGGCACCCAGAAAGTCGTCGAAGACGTCCAGCAGGCTTTCCCTACAGCACGCCTTCTGCGCCTCGATACCGACAGTACCACACGCAAAAATGCCTACGAACAGGTTCATGCCGCGCTAACGGAACGGAAAGTCGATATACTTATCGGCACCCAGATGGTAGCTAAAGGCTGGGATCTTCCGGGTGTCAGCCTCATCGGGGTGATCCTCGCGGACCAGACCCTTGGCTTTCCTGATTTCCGATCCGGTGAACGGACATTCCAGCTGCTTACCCAGGTGGCTGGCCGCGCCGGCAGACGCGATCTACCGGGAAGGGTGATCATCCAGACGTATGATCCGGATAACGAGTATATCCGGGCAGCAGAGCAGCACGATTACGCCCGCCTCTCTGACTTCGAGCTGGCTCTGCGCCAGCAATTCCGCTATCCACCCTTCACGAACATTATCCGCTGTACGATCGCACATCCTGAAGAAGTAAAAGCCCTGCAGCAGGCGCAGGATCTAATAGCGACCCTGTCATCTCGTGCTGAACCGGATATCGACCTGCTTGGGCCGGTACCTGCCTATATCCCACGACTGGGAGGGAGATATTATTTTCATATTATACTCAAGGGACAAAATCCGCATGCTTTGCTACAATACGTTCCGAAAGACTGGACCATCGATATAGATCCCATTTCATTAGTCTGAAATAACCATGGCGTTACTCACCGTTCTCACCGACGATCATCCTACATTACGGCTCAAATCACAGCCAATTGAACGCATCAACAAGGAAATCAAACACCTCTCCAATGACATGGTGGAAACCATGCGCGCCTATCACGGTGTCGGTCTTGCTGCCCCGCAAGTAGGGGTAAGCAAGCGGCTCATCGTCCTGGAAAGCAGAAAAAATCCCCGCTATCCCGAGGCTCCGGTTTTCCCCCTTATCGTCATCGTTAATCCTGTATACCAACCGCTCGGTCAGAAGAAAGAGGAGGGCGAGGAAGGCTGCCTGTCTGTACCGGGCTGGTACGGACCGGTTGCCCGGTACTGCGGTATCAAAGCGAGCGGGCTCGATATCAAAGGCAAGCCGCTGCAGCTGACGCTCGACGGTTTTGCGGCCCGCGTTTTCCAGCATGAAGTCGATCATCTGGACGGTATCCTGTTTACTGATTACATCGATGATCCCACCAAACTTGCATACTATCCGCCCCCAGCGCATGAAACCTGAAACTCTTCCCCCAACCTTCGACTCTCTGCTCAAGCTGGCGCAGCATCTGCGCTCGCCCGCCGGCTGTCCCTGGGATCGCGAACAGACGCTAGCGACGCTTAAAGACGACCTGCAGGAAGAAGTACAAGAGATTTTCCAGGCTATCGACAAACAGGACGCAGCCAATCTGCAGGAAGAACTCGGAGACACACTGTTTTGTCTCGCCCTGCTCACCGCAGTAGCCATGGAAGATAACCAAGTCACTCCCGTTGCTATTTTTTCCAACTGTATAAAGAAAATCACCGATCGCCATTCCTGGGTGTTTGGCCAGGACACCGCCGGCTCGGCGCAGGAAGCCATAGCATTATGGAAGAAGAACAAGTCGCATGAAAAAAAGTAATAAAAAGAACGAATCAGAAAAAATTCGCGTCCTGTTCATGGGCTCAGGGACGTTCGGCAGTGCCGTACTGGAAGCGCTGCTCTCCTTCTGCGATGCAGAGGACAACTGGCACCTAGCTGGTGTGGTCACCAATCCAGACCGCCCTGCGGGCAGAGGAAAAAAAGAGACACCTACCCCGGTTAAACATACTCTTCTCCAACACCTGACAAAACAACCTGATAGTCAAATCGAACTCTTCCAGCCAAACACCATTGCTCCGGAATCAAAGAAAGTCCTCGCTGCCGTGCAGCCCGATCTGATCCTCGTCGCGGATTACGGACAGTTTATCCCGTTGTCCATCCTCAAGTATCCCAGATTCCGCTGCCTCAATGTCCATCCCTCGCTCCTGCCTGACCTGCGGGGCGCTACCCCGATACAATCCGCGATCCTCTTGGGAAGGGAAAAAACCGGGGTCAGCATCCAGATCATGTCTGAAGAAATGGATGCCGGGGACATTATCGGTCAGCAAACCTTCGATCTGCCAGCTGGCGTAAACAGCGCCGAGCTCGAAGCACGCCTGAGCAATCTAGCTAGAACCATGCTGCCCGAAGTGCTGAAACGCTGGACCACGGGTGAAATCGAACCTCGCCCGCAGCGCCATGCGGATGCCACCTTCTGCTATGCCAAAGATTTCTCCAAGGAAAAAGCCTGTCTGGACTGGAATCAACCAGCATTGCAGCTGGAACGGCATATCCGCGCCTTTGCCCCCAAACCCTCTGCCTGGACAACCTTTGCCAGTCAGCGTCTGCTCGTGCACCAGGCCTGCCAGGCTGACCCGGATGTTGACCGGTCCTATCAGCCCGGCCAGTTGCATGTGGCAGGAAACAAGCTGTTCGTGAAAACAATAGACGGCTGGCTGCAGCTCTTGCAGCTCCAGCCCGAAGGAAAAAAAGCCATGGATGCCTCAAGCTTTATCAATGGCTACCAGCCGCAATCCGGTCAATTTTTCGTCAACTTCCTGACAGCGTCATCATCCGGCGCACCAGCCCACCAGTTCGATCGGAAGAAACTGGTCAACCGGCCTGTATGGGTAGGCATGGAATACGCCCTGTTTCTCATCCTCTCCCTGTTCCTCTCCCGCAATCCGGCTGACTGGCAGCTGAACCTGCTTCTGTTTGTCCCCCTGCTTCTCTACAGTACCGTCATCATCGTCTGCAACTGGAAACAAAGAAAGCTGTTCGGTGTACAGCTCTCCGGGCTTTTCTCGGCGCTTGCCTCCAACTTTACCGGCTATCTCGCCATCGTGGCGATCACTGCTGCAAGCATTCCCATCCTGAAAAACCTGTCTGTTTTTTCCCACCTCTTCGATATTACTGACCAGCAGCGGCAGGCGCTGATTGCCTATATGGTTTATCTGGCACCGGCGAAATCGTTCCTCTTCCACAGTTTCTCGCTCGTGCGCCACGAAATACTCAGCCTGCACTGGGTTAATGACATCGTCATGAACTCCCTGCTGTTTGCCCTGGCGCATGCCATGCTCGGTATCCCGATAGTCACCCTGCTGGCATTCTTCATCGGACTGATCATCAGCTACCAGTACTTGAAATCACCCCACATGTTCGCGGCTGTGTTTGCCCATCTGCTTTGGGGGATAACGCTGCTATACATGCTATAGAGCCGCAAACAAGCTCAACTGTCTGAAAGCCTGCCTGCAAAGCAAACTGGGTCAGGAGGCAGATTACTGCCAAAACAGCTTGCGATTTTTCAGACTTTCGATCACATGCCGGATATAACGGCGATTCAACCATTTCAGTGTGAAAAAAAGCACGATCAGGATGAGCAGGAGGGCAATGACCACTCGCCAGGGGATGACGAGAAATCTGTCGGAAGCGGTATACACCGCTCCATCCTCCTCAAGCGTTACTTCCAGACGAGCGGTATACATGCCAAACACAAATGGTGAGCTCACGGCTAATTCATACCAGTCATCACCGGCCAGAACGTATTTCTGACCGAAATTTTCAGCGAATTTCCGGATGTCGTTCGGAAGAACATTCCCGCCAGAGACATTAACATCAAACCTGCCCACTTCCCGGTTGAACCAATCGGTGATAACGACCTGACCTTGCGGTCTGACATGCACGGATCCGCTGTTGCGGATCCTGAGAGTAAAATCTGCCGGCAGGGTTTCATAAAAATATTTATCAGCATAAAACTCCACGATTTCCGCGCTCTTGGTTATTTCACCGCCTACAGTAACGAGGAACAGCGAAGCGATACTCGTGCCGGTCGAAGAGGCGGCTCCGCCTTCAGCTTCTTCTAGCTGAGGCAAGGTATGAAACAAGACAGCCCCGTAATGCCCTCCTGGTTCAGCATTTTCAGGAATACGGATAGTAACACTCGCGGTATGATAGGCGTTTGCCTCCAGCTCAACCACATCCTGATCCAGCTCCATCCAACGGGACAGCACCCCGGTATACTCCGTAGGCTGAGCTGTATAAAAATCAGGAATACCGCCTTCATCGCCTTTGGATCGGAAATCAACAATTTCCAGATAGGCCTGCACCGTCTCCGGAGTGTCAACCGCAATCTTCACCTCGCCCTGCCAGACATCGCCGGGCTGCAATGCTAACTCCTGTATGGAGGGCACGATGGAAATAGCCCGGCTTTTCACGCCCTCCTCTGCCTGGACTGCTCCAGATCTACCCAGAAGCAAACCAGCCAGCAGCACCAATCCAAACCAGGGATAGAGCCTCCTCTGCCAGATAGTCATGGAATTCGCCTCTTTTCGTCGGTGAGCAGCAGGATTTATTTACGCTCAGAATCAGTTTGCTCCCGTTCCTGTTGCTGTTCTTTTTCTTTTTTAGAACGGATACGCTCCCGCATTTTTTCCTTCTTGATCGTATGTTCGGCTTTCTTGGTATCCTGCATGAAATGGGCTTTCCGTCGTGCTTCATACTGCTTAATGATCGTTTTCCGGTACCAGCGCATGCCAGAACGGATAAGCACGATCAGGACAAATATGCTGATGAATATGAGAAGGATAAGCTTCCAGGGGATGACCCAGAAGCTGGTGGTGATTTCATACACCTCGTCCTGTTCACCGGTATCAACGGATATAACGGCTTTTGCCGTGTATTTGCCGAGGCGGAACAAATTGAGTTGCTTCCAGTTAATCTTTAGCTCCTGCTCTTTATTGCCCTCCTCGTCCCTGACCACTGTTCCGGTCTCATCCCGCACATACTCCTCAACGAGGAATGCTTCCGCCCACAGGCTTTCATATTTACGAATGCTTTCCGGCATGACTGCCCCGCCGCTTTCATTGAGCGGTATGGTACCCACCATGCGGTTGCGCCAGTCATAGATGAAAATAGTGCCTACCGGACGAAAATGTACGTTCCCCGTATTGCGCATGCGAAGATACAGATCAACCGGCAGATATTCATACACTTTTTTGCCGGCATAGAATTCCACTATTTCACCCTTGGTCTGTACATCTCCAAGTACGGTTACGAGGAGCAGGCTCCCGATGTTGCTCAAGATACCAACAGCCGTTTCCCCTTCGCTAGGATTAATCTGGCTGAGATAGAGCACGCCATAATGACCGCCTGGCAACGCATCTGCCGGAACATTTATGACATATTCAAAATCAACCGATTCATTGGGCTGGACCGTTACCGGTGTCTGGTCAAAGGTTACCCAGGGAGCCAGTGCATACTTGTATGCCACATCATCCTCAATAATGCGGGGATCACCGGTTTCCTCGTCATTGGCTCCGAAATTTTTGATGTTAGGCACGAGGTTTTCCAGGACAGCTTCTCCGTCGTTGCGGACTTTCAGCGTGCCCCGCAACTGGTCGCCGGGATAGGCGAAGTACTCCTCCCGTTTCGGCAGGATGATGATATTCCAGTCATTCTCTGCCAGAGCCTGCATCGGGCTCAAGGCAAACTCCGCGATCAGAAAGAAAAGGACGAACATGCTGAAAAAACGGCGCTGTTTCTTGACTGCGGTCTGTCTGATGTAATGTGACATGCTGTCTTTCTGTTTTATGGAATTAACCTTGGTTGATTGTAGACGAACCCATGAGCTTAGTCAACGCGGGGCACGAAAAAGCAACACACAGAAGCAGCGCCCGGTCATCCGACCGGGCGCTGCTTAATTACTAACCCTATATTCTAGAGTCTAGACCCTAGATTCTATTTTCTAGTATTGCGCCGTCACCATATACTCGATGGTTGTCTGATAGTTGCCCGCCGCCTGGTCAGCATCGATACGGACGATGTATTCCAGTGAGATGTTATCACGAGCAGTAGAGACGTCATTACGGGCGAGTGTCTGGTACTGGGTGGTCAGGCCCTGCGGGTCAACATTATTTGATTCACCTCCCTGGAAGGCCTCGGCAATCAAGTCATCACCATCCGCTGTATTGCCAACATTACCCCAACGGGTGCTTTGGCTGAAGGCATAGAGCCCGAAGCCTAGGTCAGTACTGTCAGACCAGGTAACAAACGGGCTGGTGCTGTCAGGACCCTGGTCACGAATTTGCAGGGTATAGCCGTCAGCGGAATTGGTATTGACTTTGAAATTATGGCCACGGAAGTCGCTGATACCCGAAAGGTCGGTATCATAACTGCTCATATCCGGATCATACTCGGTATTGGAATCCTTGTAGAAGTAGGAGTACGCACCGCTGCCATCTGATTCGGTATAGGTCGTAACCGTGAGTTCCGCAGCACCACCGCCTTCGTTGTTGTACGCTGAGGTCGTCAGTGTGTCATCCGGACCTTCGCTGGTGGACATAACCCAGAGGACAGTATTGGTTGCATGGTCGATGTTGGCACGGACATTCACGTCATAGGAGTTGATCGAGCGGTAGAGATTGGTCAGCAGTTTGGCAGCGCGTTGATCCTGGGTAGTACCGGTAATGGATGCATATACGTAATTGGTAGCCGTGGCAGCATCAGCAGCAACACGTTTGAACTCGTAGTTCTGCCCGCGAATAGTTATCGTATCACCCGTCTCCGGTATGCAGGCTTCATTTCCGGTGCCGCAGTTCATGTTAACAGTGATCTGAATGAATTCTGTCTTGGCGCCCCCCAGCTTGTAGTAGGCATTCGGCTCGAGCGCTCCGAAGTCAACCCCGAGCGTGTCACGGTCTCCTTCTACACTGGAGTAGGCAAGACCTCCGTTAATCTCAAGCTCGAGGTTCGGGTCAACTCCCGCCGTGATAGTGATCTGGTCATTATCAACGATGTACACCGCGGTATAGGCAGTATCAATCTGCTTCTTGGGTGAAACTTCGTCGGACACATAGCTGAACGTATCTGTGGTTGTCGTGTCATCTGCCAAATAACCGAGTGTATACGCAGCCGTTGACTCGTCCCATGTCCAGTAGAAAGTGGGATACTCATCGGCATCAACGGTATTATCAGCTATGGTGAATTTATCAGTAGCACCTGAATAGGTAACATCAAATACATTATCCGGCGCTTCGTTCGGGAATTTTGCCAATTCAATCGCTGTCTTGATCGCTGTAGCAACATTCGCTGCGGTATTGGCAGCCCCACTCACCAGTCCGCCATCAGCGACCAGATCAGCAATATAGGTGCCTGACACCATATCCGATGTCCAGATACCCACGGTATAGAGGTCCACGTCATCAGCCGTATAGCCAAGCACACGGGCAGCAGTACTGGTTGCATCAGTCCAGACCAAACCAGCTTCGGTTGTCCCGGAGTCAGGTTCGATGGTAAATGTATTCGTCGTTGTATCGTAGCTCACGGTATAGGTATCAGCACTGCCATTATCTGCTTCCATGGCTTCATCGATATATGCAGCCACCTGGGAACCAGTGTACATCGTTCCGGCTGCCATGGCACTGTCGTCTATCAAGTCGATAAGCACATCATCATCAGTTGCACAACCTGCAGCATCCAGACCATCACCCGCTGTATCAAAGCAGATTTCCTCATTGATCCCATCTGCGAAGACAAAGGCATTGACACCATCCGGATCCCAGACAATATCTTCATTGCTACCGGTCGTGAATGTCAACGTATCCGCTGTTTTTGTCTGGGCACTGATCTGGTACATGCCCGGAATTGCCGGGTTGATTATCTGCTCGATACCTGTACCGCCATAACTGGTATTGCGGCCAATCTTGACCTCAACATAGGTATCACCAGTTATACCGCTATCAGTGGCAAGGTGGAATGTGATGGTGTTGGTTCCGGTATCAACTGTCGCTCCCACCTGCCCGGCTCCATTGGCAGCTGCCAGGGTACGCTGGGTAATAGCAGAAAGGGATGCTCCGGTACCGAAGTCAATATCGGCAAAGTTCAGGTCAGTCGGAAAGGAAAATTCACTCGGGAAAGTCAGTACCACATACCCGGAGGCAGGCACCGCACTGGCTGTTTTGAATGTCAGGGTATGATCCGAGGAAACGATAACATTGGTTGCCTGTCCGTCTTTCGGTATGTCGTTAATCATATCCACCATGGGGAGGAAGTCATTGGTTCCTGATTCAACGTGGACGTATGATTCAGTTCCCGTCGCAACGGATGCGATCGTAAACATTTCGCTGCCATACGTTACTGTTACGGTCCCGGCTCCCGGCCAGCCGGTATTGATATCTGTCTGTAACTGGGTAGCCAGGCTAGTCCCGGTATACGTCCCGGCAGTCACGGTGATGGTTTCAGTACCATTGGAACTCTCACCGTTAAGGTCGAGTTCAAATGTGTTGTTAACTCCGGCAATGATATTAAACTGCCGCTGCACATCAGAAACGGCTACGGTAGTTCTGATCGTGGTGTCATTGGCAGTATACCCGAGCGTCGCAGCTGCAGTAGAAGTCGCATCCGCCCAGATGATACTTGGATTAAGGGTATTACCTCCATCACCACGGACCTGAAAGTGATTAATATACGCAGCTGGTTCATCGGTCGTATCAGTACCGGCAGTCGCGATCGTCAAGTCATTGGTGAGACCGAGAACAATAGCTGCCGAAGATGCTGATTCGTCCTCGATGAAGATACCATCCCCGCCGCCTGCTCCAGTAAAGGTAAACAAATCGGTAGCAGTATCATAGGTAACCGTCCAGTTATCATTAGCATCACCCGTGCTCAAGGCTGTGGTTAAAGCAGTAGCAACCTGGGCGCCAGTATAGGCGGTGTGAGCAGTCAGACCGCCGTCAGTAATCAAGTCTACTGTCGCATCGCCCGGTCCCACTCCATCATAGCTCACGGAAATATCTTCATTAACGCCATTGGCAAATACGAAACTGTTGACTGCCGAGTCATTATAGGTAACTGTATAGGAATCGTCGGTATCAGCAGCTGCATCACGGATAGCTGTTTCGATCGCCTCCTCGACAAACGCAGCAAGCTCTGATCCAGAATAGTAGTTACCGGATACCAGCGAGCTGTCATCCACGATATCAGCGATCACATCATCATCAGTCGCGCAACCCGCGGCATCGAGTCCGTCCCCGTCAACGTCAATACATATCTGTTCATTGGTCGCCGCCACTACTACGAATTTACTGCGGATTGCGGAATTACTCTCCGTATAACCTGAGGTCGCTG
>JAKQHK010000081.1 GCA_029573015.1 bacterium | reverse complement strand
TTTGTCTACGAGCTTGCCAATGCCCGCGACCTGGGTTTGCAGACACATGCCGCGATTCATGAGCTGGCAGAGGCAGTTGGTTTCCAGACTAATCCGCACACCCGGCTCTGTCAGGGCTTGCAGGAAGTGCAGGCATACTATGAAGAATTAGGCAAGCTCCGTGAGCAACTGCCCTATGGCATTGACGGTGTCGTGATTATTCTCAACGATCTGCGCCAGCAAGAATTGCTCGGGCATGTAGGCAAGAGTCCGCGTTGGGCAGCTGCCTACAAGTTTCCGGCCGAGCAGGTTACAACAGTCATCGAAGACATCACCGTCCAGGTCGGCAGGACCGGGGTCCTGACTCCGGTTGCTGAATTGCGACCGGTGCAGCTGGCAGGCACCACGGTGAAGCGGGCAACCCTGCACAATGAAGACGAGATCAAGCGCAAGGATATCCGCGTCGGGGATACGGTCGTGATCCAGAAAGCCGGGGATATTATCCCAGCGGTAGTGGAAGTGCTCCCTGGTTTTCGTACCAGCAGGGCGAAGCCATTTGTGCTTCCCGGGACTTGTCCGCAGTGCGGCTCCGCGGTGCAGCGGCTGGAGGGCGAGGTGGCAGTACGCTGTCCCAATCCCGCATGCTTCCCGCGCAAGGTCCGCCAGCTGCAGCATTTTGTCAGCAAGCAGGCGTTCAACATTGAAGGCCTCGGTGCGCGTACCGTCGAACAATTGCTTAGCGAAAACATCATCGAGGACGCTGCCGACCTGTTTGCCCTTACCCTAGATCAACTGGAAGTTCTGGATGGGTTTGGCCGTAAGTCAGCAGAAAATCTTCTTGCTGCCTTGGAAAAAAGTAAACGGTTACCTTTGCCGCGTTTTCTCTACGCGCTTGGCATTGAGGGCGTGGGTATGCAGACGTCGATCGACCTGGCAGCATACATTGCCGGCCAGATAAAAGCAGGTCAGACGCAAAAGTTGCCGGATATTATTTTTTCCCTTTCTGAAACAGAACTTTTAGAGATAGACGGCATCGGCGAGGTGCTTGCCCGCGATATTGCCGGATACTTTGCTGAGAAGAAGAATCAGCAGCTACTGCATAAACTGTTTGCCGTTGGCATCGAGATTATGGTGCCGGATTCCAGCGAAGCAACCAGCGGTCCGTTGGCTGGCACAACATTTTTGTTTACCGGGACACTGGCGGGTCTGGACCGTACCGCCGCGCAGGAGCTCGTTCGCCAGGCTGGCGGCAAAGTTGTTTCGAGCGTTACCAAAGAGCTTACCTGTCTGGTGGTTGGCGAAAAGCCAGGAAGCAAGCTGGCCAAAGCTGAGAAACTGGGAGTACGGATACTGGATGAGGAGGAGTTCAAGGTAATGCTTAACGAAGCAGGAGGTATCGTATCGTCGGATGGTTCATGAACTAACGGTTGATACATGTACCAGTGTGTGATGCGCTCTTGTGAATTCGGTTATATTTCGATATACTTTCCTGTGTCCTCAGGATATTCCCAGGGGTTGTTATGACACAGAAAGCAAAGACTGGCAAACAGCCGCATATTCCAATGCGTAGCTGTACGGGTTGCCGTCAGTCAAAACCAAAAAAAGAACTCATCCGGGTGGTCCGCACTCCAGAGGGAACAGTCGAAGTTGATGATGTCAAAGGCAAGCTGAACGGTAGAGGGGCGTATGTCTGTGCGGATGTCTCCTGTTTTGATCAGGCAATTAAGAAAAAAGCTTTTGATCATGTGCTCAAAATGAAAATGACCGAAGAACAGGCAAACAAAGTGAAAGATGGTTTTATTGCTCGGCTACTTGCTGACCAGGAAGAGAACCAGAGGTGAAACGCTCAAACAAAAGACAATTTTGAATGATAATCTATTTGGATCGGTACAGAAAAGCACCGCGCCAAAGGTGCTTTTTTTAATGAAAGGTGTGTATGCTTATCTTGAGTAAACTGGCCACAGAATTGGGGATGGCCGAGGAACAGCTCGTCCAGCGATGCATATCCCTGAACATTCAGCTGAAGAGCCGCGGAAAGCGGATTACGGAGAGCGATGCGGAAAAAGTGCGCCGCTCCCTGCAGAAAGTAGAGGAACCGGTTGAGGAAGTTACGGAAGAAAAAGCGGTGAAGTGCTCGGTAGCCCTGCCGCTGGTTATCGGTATCGCTGATCTTGCCGAACGCCTCGAGACCAATCCCGCCGAGATTTTGAAAAAGTTGATCCAGAACGGCGTGCTTGCCAATATCAACGACGAGCTTGATTTTGATACTGCCGGCATTATTGCCGATGAATTCGGCTTCGAAGCGGTGGAAGAGGTGACCGAGATGGACGATCAGCTCGAGGAGGTGGTCGGGACAGAAAACCGGCTTAAACAACTGCTCAGGGAAGAGGATCCCAAGAAGATGAAACCGCGGCCGCCGATTGTGACGGTCATGGGACACGTAGACCACGGAAAAACATCCTTACTTGATGCTATCAGAGAAACAGATGTCTGGAGCGGGGAAGAGGGAGGCATTACCCAGCATATCGGTGCCTACCAAGTTACTTTACGTCCCAAAGAGGATGATGGCAAAGGGAAAAAACAGGGGTTAACCGTTGGTTCTGACAAGCGTATTGCCGGTCGGACGATTACGTTTATTGATACACCAGGTCATGAGGCTTTTACCCAGATGCGTGCCCGGGGAGCACAGGTAACTGATATCGCGGTGCTCGTCGTGGCAGCTGATGACGGAGTCAGACCGCAGACGATTGAAGCACTCAACCATGCGCGGGCAGCCGGGGTGCCAATCATCGTAGCTATCAACAAAATTGACAAACCCGGTGCTGATATCGAGCGGGCAAAGCGGGAGTTGACCGAGAACGATCTCGTCCCCGAAGAATGGGGAGGAAAGACGATTATGGTGCCAGTATCTGCCAAGAAGCGGCAGGGGCTTGAGGATCTGCTCGAGATGGTTCTGCTGGTCGCCGATCTGGAGGATCTCAAAGCCAATCCCGATCGTCCGGCAGTAGGCACCATAGTTGAAGCAAAAAAAACTGTCGGTAAAGGTGTGGTGGCTACGGTGCTCGTGCAAGCAGGTACACTGCAGGTCGGCGATCCGATCCTCGTGGGCAGCATTTCCGGCCGGGTCAAAGCCTTGGGCAACGCACTCGGGAAAAAGATGAAGGAAGCAAGACCTGCTGAGCCGGCTGAAATTTCCGGGTTGCCGGATGTGCCTGAAGCTGGCGATGTGCTGCAGGTAGTGGCTGATGACCGTACTGCCCAGCAGCTCGCCAAAATGCTTGAACGCCGCGAGCGCGCCATGCGTTTGCGTCCCACGAGTCGTATCAGTTTGGAAAGTTTTTATGCGTCCGCGGCTGAGGGAGAAGTCAAGCACTTGAACCTGATCTTGAAAACCGATGTGAAGGGCAGCGCGGAAGCAATCAAGGATTCCTTGAAAAAACTGGAAACTGATGAGGTCAAGGTGGATGTGGTGCATGAGGGCACCGGAGATATTTCACCTTCTGATATATCTCTCGCAGCTGCGTCGCATGCGGTGGTAATCGGGTTCAGTGTCCGGGTAAGCCCGGCAGCCGAGCAGGTGGTCCAGCAGACCGGGGTTGATGTACGCATGTACCGGATTATTTATAAATTGATCGAGGACGTACAGAAAGCCATGGGTGGCTTGCTCGGTCCGGAAGAGATAACCATCCTGCGCGCCCGCCTGGAAGTGAAAGCAGTATTCAGCCAGAATCGCGACCGCTTCACCATCGGCGGGTACATATCACAGGGAGTACTGAAGCAGCGAGATAAAGTGAAGATCATGCGCGGTGAGATCGAGGTCGGCCGGGCTGAGATCGTCTCGCTCCGTCGGGAGAGCACGGAGGTGAAAGAAGTAAAGGATGGGGTGGAGTGCGGGCTGATGCTGAAAAAAGTCAAAGGCGAGATCAAGGAGGGTGATTTTGTTGATGTGTATATCATTGAGAAGAGGGAGCGGGAACTTTAGATACATTGTTTTAACTAGTTAAGAATTGTTATATCTAGTTATGACTGGGTTACCATCCATCGCGAGTTCACGAGTTACAGGTTTTATACCAGTGCTTACCCATTGGAAAATATCTCAATCTCAAATCTCTAGTTTCTAATTCCTAATTTCTAATTTTGATTCCTGATTCATGCAGAATTCACGTTTACGAAAAATTAACAGTCTCATCCGCGAGCAGTTCGCGAGGGTGATATTCGAGGAATGTGATTGGGCACGTCCCCTGGCGTTGGCTGTGACTCAGGTAGACACGGCACCAGACCTTTCGCACAGCCGGGTCAAGGTCAGCCTGCTTGGCGATGAAGTTACCCGACTGCAGGCACTGGGCAAACTTACCGGCCAAGCATCGCATCTGCGCTATGTGCTCGCCCAGCGGATTGAGATCCGAAAAATGCCGTTCATCAAATTTGAACTGGATGATTCGATCTCCCAAGGGGAGAAAGTGGTAAAGTTGATTGACAGTCTGGATGTACCGGTTGATACGGACGATACGTCTGAGAAATAAGTATTTAATTTACGCTGCCTCAGGTGTGAACATACGTCATTGCGAAGGAGTGTAATGACTGAAACAATCCGATGTTGACGTGCTTTTTCCCAGAGAGTTTACTTCGCTATCGCTCGCAAAGACACTATTTTTTTTGAGAGCCACGGGTTAAAACCCGCGGCTCTCGGATTCAATTACCATTTGAGCTTTTTAAGCGCATCTTCAGCTGCTTTCAGTTCGGCGGACTGCTTGCTGCGACCTTCGCCGCGGCCTTGTTCTTCGCCGGCAAAGAATACGCCAGCAATAAACGTTTTATCATGATCCGGCCCGGATTCGGAGATGATGTCATACGAGGGCGTGACCTTGACGCGTTCCTGGGCAAGCTCCTGCAAATAGCTTTTGGCATCGCGGTGCAAGGAGTTTTCAATTATTCGTGGAAGCTCTGGCAGTACAAAGGTTTCAATGAATTTTTTGGCGGTCTTGTAGGTGTGGTCCAGATAAATGGCACCGATGAGCGCTTCGACCGTATTGGCGAGAATATAGGCATTGGTTCGGCCTCCGCCGGCATCCTCGCCTTTGGACAGGCGCAGATACTCACCGAGCTGGAGTGACTGGGCTACCTTGTCGAGATTTTCCTTGCGCACGAGCGCCGCCCGTAAGCTGGTGAGTTCACCCTCTGGTTTGTCTGGGAGCGTGTGAAACAGATACTCAGTAGTGGCGAGTTCGAGTACCGCATCACCGAGGAATTCCAAGCGTTCGTTGTGTTCAGCTTGTTCCCGGTTTTCATTGAGATAGGAGCGGTGGGTGAGCGCGGTCAGGAGTAGCTGCTTGTCAGTGAAACGGACTTTGATGGTTTTTTCCAGTTGGGCAATATCTCGCATAAAAAATTACTTTCAGTAAAAAACAGCTTGAGTGTAACAAGATGCGTGCGAGAGGGCAAATGGTTCGTCGTCATGAGTCTATAGTCCGTAGTCTATGGTCTGGAGTCGTTAGTTGATGATGACAGTCATTTCGCCGCGGGGAGGATTCTTTTTTATCTGGCTCATGACTTGACTGTAATCCCCGCGGATGAATTCCTCGAATTTTTTTGTGAGCTCGCGGGCAATAACTAATTGTTTTCTCTGGAGCTGAGGTTCGAGGTTCTCTAGTGTCTTGATAATCCGATGGGGTGACTCATACATAATGATCGGACAGCGGCGCAGAAGATTTTTTTCGATCAGCTTCTGCTGTTTGCCTGCTTTCTGGGGGAGGTAGCCGAGGAAGACAAAGCGGGAAAGATCAAAGCCGGTGCAAATAAGCGCGGCAGTAACTGCGCTTGCTCCAGGGATTGGGCTGACGGTGATTCCCGCCTCGATTGCTTTGCTGATTAATTCTGCCCCGGGATCAGAGATCCCGGGCGTGCCGGCATCAGAAACTAGCGCTACATCCTGCTCCTTGAGTAGCTCAATAATGCTCTGCGCCTTATCACTAGAGGAGTGCGCATGGAAGCTGACAAGCGGGGTATGAATATCGTAGTGGCTGCAGAGCTTGCGCGTATGCCGAGTGTCTTCGGCAAGAATCGTGTGGACGCTTTTTAGCGTTTCTATAGCACGTGGGGAAATATCTTCGAGATTGCCGATGGGGGTGGAGACGATGTAAAGCATAGGGTGTAGGGGGAAGGGTAAAGTTGTGTTGTAGGGACGCGCCTTTGGCGCGTCTCATTACTTCAATAATGTGGATATTTTTTGCCACTGCTCCAGCGATACTTCCTGCGCCCGTACAGTTGGCGGCAGGTTGAGTCGAGCCAGCGTTGCTTCAATATCTTGTTTACTTATTTCAAGCTCATTTGCTAGCAGCGTCGCAAGCTTCTTCCGTTTCTGGCTGAAGCCGGCCCGGACTAGTTGGAAAAAATACGCATGCTGGGCGAAGTCTTGGTCATATATTTCCTTGTCAGGGACGATCTTGATAATAGCTGACTCAACTTCCGGCGCCGGCCAGAAGCAACTTTTAGCCACCTTAGTTACTATTTCAACATGGGCGAAGTACCGCACCGACAGTGCAAGCAGGTTCATGTCCGGCGGCTCAGCCAACATGCGGTCAGCTACGTCTTTTTGGATCAGTAAAACCACCAGCTCTGGTGGATATTCTGTTTCCAGAAACATGCGGATCAGGTGAGAGGTGATGTAGTACGGGATATTGGCTATGAGCTTATAGTGGTGAGCTTTGAACAGGAAACCCCCTTTTTGAGCTTTATTCCCCTTTATCAGGGGGAGGGTCAGCTTGAGGATGTCCTGATTGATAATTCCGATATTATGGTATTGCTTCATTGTTTCTTTGAGAAGCGGGATCAGTCGTTTGTCTTTTTCAATAGCGATGACCTGTTCGGCATTGTCAGCAAGAAAGCCGGTAAGGTTGCCGAGGCCGGCGCCGACCTCGAGTACTGTGTCCTGAGTTCTGAGTTCTGCGGCTTGGATGATTTTATCGAAGATATGTTGATCAATAAGAAAATTCTGCCCGAGCCGTTTGTCCGGCTGGAGGTCAGCAGCAGCGAGCAGTTCCTTGATACGGGTTTGAGTGAGAAAAGCCATAGGTGTCAGACCGGTTCTACGGATACATGGGTAAGCCCGGCCCAGGGGGAGACCCCGAGCGCACTGAAAGCTTCAAAACTGAGGTCAATGATGCGGTTGGGTGTCTGCGGTCCGTAATCGTGTACCGTAACCACGATCGAGGTACCGGTTGTCTGGCTGGTGACCCGGAGCCGGGTGCCTTTGGGGTAATCCCGGCTGGCAGCACTCATTTCTCCAAACGGTGAGTAATACCAGCTGGCGATGCCGGTTTGCGTGCCTCCGGTAGCAGGCGGAGGTGTTGCCGGAGGGGTTGGGGGAGGTTGCGTGCCGACCTGAATGACTTCCGCCACAGGTTGCTCAGTGATTTCTTCTGAGATTACTTCCTCTCCGGTCAGAGTGCCGTCAGTATAGGTTTTTTTGATGCGTATCTGTTTCACCCCTTTTTTTCCCTGCTGAACAACCCGTCGGTCGCCGATGTAAAGATCAGAGCTGTTTTCTGTTGTCGTGGTGAAGGGGATGGATTCAGTACGGACATCCTCCTCGGCAGTCACCCGCTCAATGCGAATCTCCATGCCCAGCGTCAGGGGGGTGGTGAGTGCTGGACTGATGATGTCTTCAGGGTTGAGGGCAACGCCATGTTCCTGCAAAGCATCCCCGATCGTCGGTCCGAGACTGCGCAGGTAGAGGATGGTGCCGTCGGCGACGATGGCCACGGGCAGTTTCTTTTGGACGGTTATATACTGGTGCGGAAGTATCGGAGCAGAAAGAGGCGGATACACCCAGGAATCAGCATCAAAATCAATTTGCAGCTGGGCCAGGGCCTGTTCGACCGTAGGGCGGGTCGTCAGGGCGGGAAATGCGTAGCCGTTTAATTCAATGGTCAGGGGAATTTCCCGCTGTACCGCGGCATCGGTGATGGTGAATGATTCGGGAAGGTATGTTTTCAAAAAGAAAAATACCGAGGCGCTCAGGAGAGCGACGAGTGCGTACATGCAGACGCGTATGAGGGTTAGGGAAGGATTGCCTGTTTGGGGAGCGCGGGTGCGCATAAACGGTCGATCATCATTAGGAGCTGATCAGATCAGCAAGCGGGTACCATGGATATTGTAGCAGTTTTGATTTGCCTGACAAGGAATTACCTTCTTTATGCTATAATAAAATGAGTGTATGATGCCTCATGATTTATTAGGGTTGATAAAACAAAATGAATAATTTTTACAAAATTTTGGGTGTAGCCCCGGAAGCAACGCCCGAACAGATCAAGGACGCATTCCGCAAGCTCGCCCAGCAATACCATCCGGATCGGAACGGTAGCACTGAGGCGGCTGCAAAATTCAAACAAATCAATGAAGCCTACCAGACACTTGGTAATGCCAGCAAGCGGACCATATATAATTATGATCTGCGGCGGGAGCGTGAGCGGGCGCAGACCGGTGAACCCGTTCCCCGGGCAGGGAAAGCCTCTCAGCCGGCAAATGAGCAGGAATACCGGTCCCCGGCGTATTATCAGAACAATCCGCGTGCCGCGGTCAGACCGGTACGCAAAACACCACTCTGGCTGCGGCGTTTCGGGCAGACTATCCAGATTCTTGCCCGGGTACTGATAGGGGCAGCGCTCGGTTCGGTGCTCATCGTGGTGCATGCGGCAATCCTGGGAGACGAAATCCTGTTTGTTCCGATCGAAATGATCTTCGGTGCGGTCTTTGGGGCGTTTGCTGGTCTGTCGCTTCCAGAGGAAAACCAGCTGGAACGGGTTCTCAAGGAAAAATTCAAGGATGGCTATAAACTGACAGAAAGCGTGTTTGCCTGTCTGGCAGGAGCATACTTTGGTGCTTTGATCGCGGATCTGCTTGCATTCCAGTTTGATCTGGATGCCGAGTTGACCCTGTACGGAGTAAGTCTGGCCGGCTGTGCGCTGTTTGGCATGGCTGCCAATGAGGATGCCTTCTGGACCAAAGTGCGTTTGCCGCGCGCTTACTTTGAATTGCTGTTTGTCTTTGTCCGCATGCTCGGCATCGCGGTGCTGTTCGCCGGTATCATGTGGTGCATTGATATTGCCTTGGGCTTCTTCAACCTGATCATGGAGGCAGGCACAGCGGTGTATTACGGCGCCCTCTCCGGATTGATTATCGGCAGCATGGCGCCTTCTGACCTGCAGGCGTATGCGCGGTATGCCTCGGCCTACGTAGGCAGATTTATGGTAGTACTGTTTGTGCTGCTGGCACTAATAATAGGGTTTGCTTCCGGCGTCTGGCTGCAGGAACCGGTGCGCGCTCTGTTGGGTATATAAGGGAGGTATACGGATGGTTACTCTGGCTGCGCATCGTATCACTCCGGAGTTGAGCGTTTCTGATTTTCAGAAAAGCAGACAGTTTTATGTGGATATACTCGGTTTTACTGTTCAGTTTGAGCGGCCGGAAAAACAGTTTGCCCTGCTATCCCTGCAGGGGTGCGAGCTGATGATCGAGGCAGTTAATGATGTCTGGTTTACAGGTACTTTGGAGCATCCCTACGGCAGAGGCATCAATCTGCAGATCGACGTTGACAGTGTAGAACCGCTGGCTAACCGTTTACAGCAGGCGGGCTATCCGTTGTTTGCTCCGGTACAGGATAACTGGTATCGCAAGGATGACGTTTTGCTTGGGGCGCGTGAATTGCTGGTCCAGGATCCTGATGGATTTTTATTGCGGTTCAGTGAGGATATCGGTACAAAATCGGCATGATTAATAACCGTTATGGGTGTTTGCGGGTTTACGGGTTGCGGGTTATAAACGTAAGACGTTCGACCTACACCTTGCATACATCTCATTGCTGAAGATAAATAAAGAATATCAAGCCTGCTTATCGCCATAACAAAAGCCCCGGCATCTCTGCCGAGGCTTTTGCAAATCAACCCGCTTGGATACCAGCGTTGGTATCCAAAGGTCGGGAAACAGATTAATATCCCATCCCGCCGCCCGGGGGCATGGCCGGTGCTTTTTCTTCCTGGGGGATTTCTGTGACAATGCATTCGGTAGTGAGGAACATGGCGGCTACCGAGGCAGCGTTTTCCAGGGCGGACCGGGTCACCATGGCCGGGTCAACGATACCAGCTTTGACCATGTCTTCGAATTCGCCGCTCAGGGCGTTGTATCCGATACCCTTACCGGCCTTTTTCACGGCATCGACTACCACTGCACCCTCTTCACCGGCATTCTGGGCGATCTGGCGCAGGGGTTCTTCCAGGGCACGGCGCAGGATGTTAACCGCGGTTTTTTCTTCCACATTGGCTGTCTTGACGCTGTCGAGCGCTTTAAGCGCATTGACGAGCGCCACCCCGCCGCCGGGGACAATCCCTTCTTCCACTGCAGCCCGGGTAGCAGAGAGCGCATCCTCAATGCGGTGTTTGCGTTCCTTGAGCTCGACTTCCGTGGCTGCTCCGACCTTGATTACCGCGACGCCGCCTGCCAGTTTGGCAAGGCGTTCCTGGAGTTTTTCCCGGTCAAAATCTGATTTGGTGTCTGCAATCTGGACTTTGATTTCACTGATGCGTGCCTTGATCGTCTCAGCGTGACCTTTGCCTTCTACAATAGTGGTGTTGTCCTTGTCTGATTTGACTACGCGGGCTTGACCGAGATCCTCGAGGGTGATGCTATCCAGCTTACGGCCGATTTCTTCTGAAATGACGGTCGCACCGGTGAGGATGGCGATATCCTGGAGCATGGCTTTGCGCCGGTCGCCGAAGCCGGGGGCTTTGGCGGCGAGGACGCTGATCGTGCCGCGCAATTTATTGACGACGAGCGTAGCGAGTGCTTCACCTTCCAGATCTTCCGCGATGATGAAGAGGGGACGGCCTGCTTTGGCGGTCATTTCCAGGGTGGGAAGGATATCTGCGATCGCAGAAATTTTCTTGTCGGTGATGAGGATGGCAGGATTTTCCAGGACTGCTTCCATACGTCCGGAGTCCGTGATCATGTAGGGAGAGATGTACCCGCGGTCAAACTGCATGCCTTCGGTGTATTCCTTACTCAGACCGGCGGTTTGGCCTTCTTCCACGGTGATAACGCCGTCTTTGCCCACTTTGTCCATGACTTCCGCGATCAGGGTGCCGACTTCGTCGTCAGCAGCCGAGATGGAGGCAACCTGGGCGATTTCCTCCTGGCTGGTGACCTGTTTGGCATTCTTTTTGATTTCTGCCACGATTGCCTTGACGCCTTTCTGGATGCCGGTTTTCAGCAGCATAGGGTTGGCGCCGGCAGCGACATTTTTAATCCCTTCCTTGATGATGCTTTCGGCAAGAATGGTTGCAGTTGTAGTGCCGTCTCCAGCGATGTCATTGGTTTTGGTTGCTACTTCCTGGACAAGCTGGGCGCCGAGATTCTCAAAGGGATCTTCCAGTTCGATTTCCTTGGCGATCGTGACCCCGTCATTGGTGATGGTCGGACTGCCGAATTTTTTATCGAGAATAACGTTCCGCCCCTTGGGACCGATAGTGATCTTGACGGCGGCGGCCAGCTGCTGGACGCCGGCCAGAATAGCCTTGCGTGCATCCTCATTGTATTTGAGCTGTTTTGCTGCCATAGTGTGTCTCCTGACAATTGATGAATAGAGTTGGGTTGTATTTGGGTTTTCAGTCGAGGTTTAAGCAACAACAGCGAGAATGCCGTCCTCGTCGATGATGTACAGTTCCTTTTCCCCGTCCTTGACTTCGGTGGTGCTGTATTTTTTGAAGAGCACGATAGTGCCGGGCTTCAGGGAGGGATCAACGGGAATCCGTTTCCCGTCATCGCCCATACGTCCGGGACCAACCGCAATAATTTCACCTTTCTGCGGTTTTTCCTTGGCCGTATCAGGCAACACAATGCCGGAAGCGGTCACTTCATCCTGCTCGATTGGTTGGACAACCAGGTTGTTTTGGAGTGGTTGCAGAGCCATACGATCTCCTTTTTTAATAAGAATAACTATTTTTGCTGGCTTTAGCACTCTTTTGATTAGAGTGCTAAACACATCCTGCATTATAAAAACAGGGAAGCTGTTTGTCAAGACTCTTGTAAGCGGCCTCTCTGAACAGGCTTGCGAAAAAAAAGCATTCTGCTATGCTTGTCCCTGTATCTCAGGAGGAAAAATGACCACTCACCGCTGGCAACGGCTTAAAGCATATCTGGAACGCACCTTCGGCTGGCTCACAACCCGGCATGATGTCCGGGCGATATTGGCTGGTGTCAGCACCAGAGGATTCCGAGGGTTTCGCACCTTGATCTACCGACCTACGGTGCTGATTCGCAAATTTCTACAATTATTCCTGGGTACGATCGGATCTACACGCTACGTTGTCCATCTGTTTATCATTTTTTTAACTTTGGCAGTCAGCATCAGCGGTTTGATGCAAAACGGCGCAATCGGACTGGCTGCCGAGGAAACCAATCGCTATGTCGTTGGTTTTGGGAGTGGTCAGGAAGTCAAAAAATACGCAAGCTACCTCGAAGGGGGATATCTTGCCAAAAGCAACAACCTCATCACCAACATGCCGGTCAAGTATGAAGGCATTGCCATAGAGCATGTGGTTCTGGGTGGCGAGACGATCAGTTCGATTGCTGTCAAGTATGACGTTTCGCCCAAGACGATCATTTGGGCTAACCAGATTCAGGATGTTACCCGGTTGCGTGCCGGCCAGAAGCTGATGATCCTGCCAACCTCCGGGGTGTTGCACCAGGTAGCTGCCGGACAGACGCTTGAGGAGATTGCTTCAAAATACGGGGTAGATACCCAGCAGATCATCGATGTTAATGATTTAGTGGCGCCGGTGCGTCTGGTTGCTGATCAGCGTTTGCTTATTCCGCTTGCTGATGCGGGTATTCCGGAAATGCCAAAACCACCGCCCCCGGTCGTCGCTGCAACGCAGGGAGGAGGAGCGATCAGCGGAGGAGTATCCACCGCTAATGTCGGACAGGTTGTCGGTAGCGGTCAGTTTGCCTGGCCGACATCCGGTCGGATCACCAAAACCTGCGCCCAGCACGGACCGCGGGATTGCGCGATTGATATTGCGAGCCGCAGCCTGCCGGGTGTGGTGGCAGCTGATGCCGGCGTAGTTGTCGTGTCCGGCTGGGTGGATAATTACGGTTATGGCAACCGGGTCGAGATTGACCATGGCAATGGGTATAAAACCCGATATGCGCACCTGTCCGAGATTTATGTTTCTCCGGGCCAGCATGTGAGCAAGGGGCAGCTGATCGGCAAAATGGGATGTACTGGTCGCTGCAGCGGACCGCACCTTCATTTCATGATTATCGAGAACGGTACACCGCGCGATCCCATGCTTTTTTATTAAACCAACCGGGTGAATCAGGGTTATGAGCGGCTATGTTTTCTGGGAAGAGGTTGACTCCACCACTGCCGTCCTCAAGCGTTTGGTTGCAGCCGGCTGCTCGACGAATGTGACGGTTATTGCTGCGAGCCAGAGTGCAGGCCGGGGAAAAAACCAGCGCCTGTGGGTTTCCGGACAGGGCAGCCTGAGCTATTCTTTTGTCTGCCAGCCGCAGAGCCGGGATGCCTTGCAGCTCTGGACACTTTTCTATGCTTTGGCTGCGCAGCAGGCCATCGAGCTGCAGACCGGTGTGACAGCCGGGATCAAGTGGCCGAATGACCTCGTGTATCAGGGGAGAAAACTTGCAGGTATTTTGCTGGAATCCAGATGGCAGGGCTCAGCGTGCAGCTGCATCGGTGGTATCGGTATCAACTGCAATCAAAGGCAGTTTCCTGATGATCTTGCCCATAAAGCGGCAAGTCTGCGCATGATTACCGGCATGGACGTGGATACGGATGCTCTGGCCTGTGTGCTCAGCTCTACTATTAATCTACTGCAGAGCGGCAAGGATGGGCGGCATCTGCTCCTTGATCGTGTTCGTTCGCTCTGCGTTTCGCTCGGGAAGCGGGTGCTGGTGCTGGGTATGGATGGCAGTACGATCGAAGGCACAGCCACCGAGATCATAGATTCAGGAGCAATGCGAGTCGTTTTGGCGGATGGAAGTGAACGGCTGTGCTGGGAGGGGGATTTACAGCATCCGGACCATGTATTATAGTAACAATGTTATCCAATTAGCATGCGACGTTCCTTATGTTTTGCACAGGCTGCGGCTATCAGGTTCCGGAAGGCATGGAATTCACCTTTTGTCCGAAATGTGGCAAGAAGATAATCGCCGCTGCTGATACGCAGACGAATGCGGGCGCTCCTGGTGGACCGACTGCGCCGCTGCCCATTGAAAAATTGAAGCAGGAATTACATGTCGAAGCAGCAAAAGTACCCAAGCACATTCTGATAGTCGAGGATGATCTGTTTATCAGGGAGCTCTACAAGAAGCAGCTGGAAATGGCCGGTTACCGGATAGATGAAGCAGTGGACGGCATGGAGGGAAGGGAAAAGATTTTTGCCCAGGATTATGATCTGGTGCTGCTCGACATCATGCTGCCGCGCATGAATGGCCTGGATCTGCTGGAAAACGTCAAGGCTGAACCAACCAAGAAGCATATACCGGTTATCATCCTTTCCAACCTCGGACAGGATTCGGTGGTAGAAAAAGGTTTGTCGCTCGGTGCGGAAAATTTTATCGTCAAGGCTGATATCACGCCTGTGGAAATGCTGCATATCATCGAAGAGAAAATCGGCAAATAAACAACAGCCCTCGTTATGTTACGGATGCAGATCTGTTCATACTAGTATCCCGGGAGGTTTGATCATGACAATTAAGAAGCAAAGTTTCACCCTGAAAGCCGGCTTGGCGCAGATGCTCAAAGGCGGGGTGATCATGGATGTGGTTACCGCTGAACAGGCGAAAATCGCCGAGGAGGCAGGCGCTTGCGCCGTCATGGCTCTGGAACGGGTCCCCTCCGACATCAGAGCCCAGGGAGGCGTGGCGCGCATGAGCGATCCGGATCTCATCAAAGGAATTATGGAAGCAGTGACGATTCCGGTGATGGCAAAATGCCGGATCGGACATTTTGTAGAAGCACAAATTCTGGAAGCCTTGGGAGTGGATTATATTGATGAAAGCGAAGTACTCACGCCGGCAGATGAGCAGAATCATATTGACAAGCAGGCCTTCAACGTGCCGTTTGTCTGCGGCTGCCGGAACCTCGGCGAAGCGCTTCGTCGTATTGGAGAGGGGGCAGCCATGATGCGCACCAAAGGAGAAGCAGGCACCGGCAATGTCGTGGAAGCAGTACGGCATGCCCGGTCGGTGCTGGGGGAAATCCGCCGGCTCACCACCATGACGCGGGACGAGATGATGGCGTATGCCAAGGATATTCAGGCGCCCTATGAACTAGTTGTTCAGACCGCCCGGTTAAAGCGGTTACCCGTGGTTAATTTCGCAGCTGGCGGGATAGCCACCCCAGCTGATGCAGCCCTGATGATGCAGCTCGGCGTTGATGGTGTGTTCGTCGGCAGCGGCATATTCAAGTCATCAGATCCCGCCAGACGGGCCAAGGCGATCGTAGAGGCGGTGATTCACTATCGGGATCCGCACAAACTTGCGGCAATCAGCGCCGGGCTCGGAGAAGCCATGCCTGGTCTGGAGCTAGCGACTATTCCGGAATCACAGAAGATGGCGAAACGGGGCTGGTAGGTATTATTAATCGTTATATTTTATGGTGATGGACAGAGGTATAATAGGGGTATTGGCACTGCAGGGGGCATTTGCAGAGCATATCTCTATTTTGCATAAACTGGATGTCAGTGCGAGAGAGGTCAGGACCGTTAATGATCTGGATGGTCTTGACGGTTTGATCATACCGGGTGGGGAAAGCACGGTGATCGGCAAAATGGCGGTGTCGTACCGCTTATTCGATGCTTTACGTACGCTCGGTCAAACAGGTTTCCCCATCTGGGGGACCTGCGCCGGCTTGATTTTTCTTGCCAAGGACGTAGGACGTGCCCAGCCGGTGCTCGGTCTCATGGATATCACGGTGGAACGCAACGCCTTCGGCAGGCAGGCTGACAGTTTTGAACAGAAGATCAGCATACCCGCAGTTACTGCTTGCCTGGGCGAAAAAAATGATTCACCCTTTCCGGCGGTTTTTATCCGGGCGCCGGTTGTTACAGCGGTCGGACCGGAGGTGCATATACTTGCTACATTACCGGATGGCAAGATTGTTGCAGTGCAGCAGGGGAACCTGCTCGGCACGGCATTTCACCCGGAATTGACCAATGACCGGCGTTTGCATGCCTATTTCCTGCGGATGATTCGGGATAAATAATTAGGTAATTGGTTACTTTTTTCCTAACATGAAGGAAGCATCATGAAATCATACCGCAAGGAACTGTGGTTTACACTGCCAGACCGCTGTGGATTCGTGAATATCACCCACGCTGTCCAGGAGGCATTGGAAGAAAGCGGGATAAGAGAAGGGCTGTGCCTGGTAAATGCCATGCATATCACCGCGAGCGTTTTTATTAACGATGATGAAAGCGGTTTGCATCACGACTATACCTCGTGGCTGGAAAAACTGGCGCCGCATGATCCTATTTCCCTCTACTCTCACAATCGTACCGGAGAGGATAATGGGGATGCGCATCTCAAGCGGCAGATCATGGGGTGCGAGGTCGTGGTGGCCATAACCGAGGGAAAACTGGATTTCGGACCCTGGGAGCAGATTTTTTACGGGGAATTTGATGGCCGGCGGAAGAAGCGGGTGCTGGTTAAAATTATCGGCGAGTAATATACCATTGCATCACTTTTTTCAGGAGGAGCAGGTAGACCAATCCTGCTCTTTTTTTGTGAAATGAAATTTTTTTGACGCTGAAACGTTTTAATGGGTGAACATGGACAACAGCCTGTTAAAATTGGTATACTATAGAGAAAGGGAGAATAAAAATGAAAAAAACAACTATCGTCCTCGGCATTTTCCTAAACGCTATCGTCGTGGCAGCCAAGTTTATCTGACCAGTTTGTAGGTAGTGAATAAAGAGTATTTCTACAGCAAGCCAGACTTTTGGCTTGCTGTTTATTTTCTCTAGCCCAGACCGTCAGGACATAGTAATATATGCAAGGCAGGTTATTTTCCAAAAGGTAGACATGCAGACTCCTACCGCTGTGAAGAAAAAGACGCAGACCGGGAGAGAGGCTGCCCTTGATTTTATCCGGGGCATTTCAGTCGCTCTCATGATCCTTGCTCATGCAATTTTTTTCTTCCATGACGGCACGAATTTCTGGCTGAATGCGCTGGCACGCACCGGCAATACCGTCTGTTTCACTGTATTCCTCTTTGTCTCGGGTGCGGCGCTGTATTATTCCCATCTAGCTAAGCCAGAGGTCAGACCGTCTGCCAGACGCCTGTGGGAGCGCTTCGCCTACATCGTTATCGGATTCTATCTGATCGCCTTTATGGCCAGCGTGGATCTGCTGCCCCGTCTGGACCTTGAACTCATCAGCACGAAAATCTTGAAGATCATTTTTTTACTGGATCCACCCAGTTTTACGGAATTCCTGATTCCTTTCATCCTTTATACACTCAGTTTTTTCGTTCTGCGCCATCTGTACTTGATCAGCTCGAGAAATCTGCTGGTAACGTTCGAACTGGGGTATCTGTTTTATTTACTGGCGTACTTCATCTATCCGTGGCATCTGCCCTCCCCTGCCCGGGAGATTAAAGCGTTGTTTGTCGGTGATGAGGGTTTGAATCGTTTTCCCGTTTTTCAGTATTTTCCCGTACTCCTGCTGGGGATGTACTGGGGGCAGTTTCTCAGTCAGGTGCGCACGCGCGGCAAGCGCGATCTGCAGGCCTTGATCCTCGGCATGGTTTTTCTCGGGGTCGTGCTGGTATCCACATTTCTCAGCACTGCCTATCCATTAGCTATTCTCGATCCTACCCTGCGCTGGCCGCCCTCAGTCAGTTTTATCAGCATCGGGTTGGCGCTGGCTTTTTTTCTGTATGTTTTTTTTGAAAATCTGGCGCAGGTACGCTGGCTCCAGAGACCTTTCCGTTTTATCGTCTATCTGGGGCAGGATGCATTTGATCTGTACATCGTGCATATCCTTATCCTCTATTTTTATAAATATATTTTTGGATTTACTTCACCGCATCTGCTCATAGTTCTGAGCGGATACCTCGTCGTGGTATTTGCTTCCGTGCTGGTATCATCATTGAACTTTGCCACGTCGCCATCGGTGTTCCGGATGGGGCCGCTGTCATTTGCCCGTCAGGAGAAATATCGCCCCAAGCGTCGCTATCTGCTCGGGGCAGTAGTGTTCATCAGCCTGATGCTCTGGAGTCTCAACAAGGATGCCCATGTTTCAACTGTCGGCGGGACGATCAAGAGCGATGAGGTGGTAGGCGTAGCTCTGCGGCCGCTACCGCTGGTAACCAGCAAACATGTCAGAGACAACGCATTCGTCTGGTATGATTCTGCCTATGCGTATTTCCGGCAGGTATATGTCAGGGACGATGATGTGTTACTTCCTCTGGAGGCAGGGGAGAGCGTACGGCTGCCTCTGGATCACCGGGCGCTCATCGACAGCGGCAGGGCGGACGAGGACGGTTCTGACTTGACGATCGTATACTATGGCAAAGACGGATATCTGCCGGTACCGTTCCAGCTGGAGAATGCCGGGACATCTTCGGCAGTGATTACCTTCAGCCTCAACGCCCGGATATATGCCAGTCGGTATGACAACCGCTATTTCCTTTTTTATGGCAATCCGGAAGCAGGCGGCAATGATACAGTTCTGACTCCACAGCCGACCGAGGTTTCGTACCGGATTGAGCTCAAGGAGGAGCATTCGCCTGCCATCCTCGCGAATCTTAACCGTCGTTGGTACCTCCGGTATCTGCCGCGCGGCATTGAGCAACAACCATTGCACCTTACCGCGGAAGTAGTCGATCCGGAAATGTGGCAGGAAGCGGAAGAGCCAGTATCGTTGGCTACTTCACAGGCCTTGCCGGTGTATTACCGGGTGGAGGAGACTAGCGTTGAGGGAGAAATGCAGCAGGTACAGGGCAATACCTATGAAGCGTATCTTGATGCAGGTAGTATGCCGGTCGGTTCCTATACCATTTACGCTCTGGTAAAAAGTGAGGATACGGTTGTAAAAAGCCAGTCATATTCTTTTCACGTCTCCGAGCCGATATTTGTAGCCTGGACCATGGACTGGGAGGGATGGGACGTGCCGGACAGTTATCTGCGGGCTATCTCTGCCCAGTCAGCCCGGCATAACAACATTCCCATCACTCATTTTTTCAATCCGCGTATTTACCTTCCTTCGGTGATGAGCGAGGAACGCGCTGCCTATCTGACCAACTGGGTCAAGGGGCGGAAAGTGAGTTTCGGAGATGAAATCCAGCTGCACATGCATATGCACTTTGATTTGATCGATGTGATCTTCAATGGTTTTCCGGAAGAGGAGCCGGTTGAGGAAGCGCTGGCAGAAGCAGATGAGACAGAAGCAGTTCCAGATTTGCCGGAAGAGGAACGCTTCCAGCCCAAGACCAGCCCGGCCTGGGGATTTCAGGGGGGCGGTTATGATGTCTATACAACTGCCTATACGTACGACGAATTCAGCACCATGCTTGTCTGGGCAGATGAACAGTTCGAGCTGCACGGGCTGGAAACACCGACAGGTTACCGGGCAGGCGGATGGTTTGCCAATACCGAAATATTGCGGGCGCTGGATGGCAATGGTTTTCTCTATGATTCCTCGGGTCGGGAGCGGAATATGTGGAACGGTGCAGTGAAAAGCCCCTGGGATCTGCATGCAGACAGCCAGCCCTACTATCCGATGACATCTGATCAGAATCGGGCGGGCTCACCGCAGTTTAACCTGCTGGAACTGCCGAATAACGGCGGAGACTGTTATGCCTATACGGGCGAGCAGATGCTAGAAAAATTCCGGGTTAATTATACTGGCGGTGTTGCTGACGCAAAAAAACTGGTGACCTTCCTCAGCCATGCGCAGTGGCAGGACCGGGACGAGGCGGTGATGGAGAAAATCCTTCTGGCAACCGATGCCCAGTCGTATGCGGCTGACAGCGGACCGATCATGTATATCACCCTTGGGCAGGCATACGAGATCTGGAAATAATACATTCATTTCCTGCGGGAGCGGGTATGTCGTTTGCACAATCCTTCTTATGTTTTTCAGCGATGATCGCATCCGCGGTGCTGCTGGATCTGGCTATCCTTTTTTCAGTGTTCTGGAGAAAAAGAAAAGAATACCTATTTGCGCTGCATCTGCACGCATTGCTGGATAATCCATCCGATCAGTCCGAGGGAATGGTTACCGATGCTGAACAGGCAGCCGACAGCCCGATCAGCAAGCATGCCCTTCAGTGGGAGCGGACCGGGGGATTGTTTTCTATCATCCCTTTGTTCAGGCGTTCCCAGCCCAAAGCCGGAGTTTTACAGAGGGCGTCTTCTGCAAAACGACGGTTTGTTTTTTTTCGTAATGCCCGTTTGCGACGTACTGCAGTCTGGACACTATGTATCGGAGCTAATCTGCTCCTGCTCGGTGGCGGCATATACGGGGTATATTCCCTTTTTAAACCTCTACCGGAAATTGCGATTACCTATCCGGAAAATGGAGAGATACTTTCCGGGTACGATCGGCCGATTGCGCTCGGGTTCAATGTACCGGTCGATCTGCAGAAGCTGGAGCTGCACATGGAGCCCGAGACAGAGGGGGAGTGGGAGTATGATTATTTTCTCGGTCAGGAGCGTTATGCTTTTGGAGCAACATTTCATCCATCTATATCTTTTCCTCCTGGTGAAAAGGTCATGGTATACGTTGCCTATATGGCCAACCCGTTTCATCCCGGTGCAGGGCAGGAGTATCTACTGGAATTCACACCTACGCCGTTGCCTTCGATAACAGATACACAACCGCAGCAGCGGGAGGAGGACATACTGGTTGATACGGCTGTCGTTCTCTCACTCGATCATCCCAACGGACCGCATGCGCAGTGGGAAATAACTGTTAGTCCTGAAACCGAGTTTTCTCTTGTCGAGAAATCGGACAGTCTTGTTATTAATTTTGCGAGTGATCTTAATCAGGGGACGATCTATACGCTCGCGGCGGAGCGTATACCGGTTATGTACGATCTACGTGATCAGCAGGTACGTAATGCGGGCGAAGCGGAATCAGTGCTTACTCTAACTTTTGAAACGGTACGGCCACCCTTTATCGCTTCGTTCAGCCCCGAGGGGACGGGGATACTGGCTGATACGCCGGTGATTATTGCATTTGATACCGCCATGCAGCCGGAGAGCGTTGAGCAGCTGGCGACACTCACTCCCGAGACAGCTGGTGTCTTCAGCTGGAATGACGAGAAGACAGTGATGACCTTCACGCCCGAAGCCTGGCAGAAGGAAACGACGTATACGATAACACTTGCCAAAGGTACCACCAATGCCAAAGGTGGCAAGTTTGAAGCTGATATATCCTACAGCTTTGCCACCATCGGCGCGGTGCGGGTCGTGAGCACGAGCCCTGCTTCCGGCGCGTCTGGCATCGGGGTGGGTACGTCTATCGGCATATCATTTGACCAGGATGTTGACCATGCATCAGCCGAGCAGGCTTTTTCGCTGACGCCGAGCGTTCCCGGGGGATTTAATTGGCAGGGCAACACCATGTATTTTGATCCTGCCGGTAATCTAGGTTACAACACTGCGTATACTTTCCGGTTGACTTCCGGCATAAAAAGTGTACATGGTTTGAATGCACGCGAAAGTTTTCAGGGCAGTTTCACTACCCAGGATGCCCGGGTCATGCTCGACGTGCCGCTGTATTATCAGGGGCGGAGCGGGGATAGTGCTTTTTACTGCAACCTCGTTTCGGCCCGCATGCTCCTCGCGTACCGCGGGGTGTATATCAGCGATGCGCAGATGCGTGCCGACGCCGGATACGGCGGGGTGCGCGGCAGCGGTAATCCCCATAACGGTTTTGTAACGAATTACGGGACATACTGGGGGCCGGTATCTGCCGGAGCTGGAAAGTATCGGTCTGTTCGCCTCATGTCAGGAGGTAATCTTACCGAACTTTTACAAGAAGTACAGAACGGCAATCCGGTGATGATCTGGGGTCAGAACGGCTGGTCAACCCCGACGAATATTTCCTGGACTGCGGATGACGGCACCTCTATTTACGCGGTGAGTGGCATGCATTCTGTGGTGGTTAAAGGTTTTCAGGGTACGCCGGAAAATCCAACTGCCATTTATATCAATGATCCCTGGCGGGGTTCCACAACCTTGACCGTCGCAAAATTCAAGAGCAACTGGAGCTATTTCAATATGGCCATGGTAGTGTACTAGGGACGGAACGAGGTAATGAAGTGATGAGGGTGTTATGCGAAAGAAAAAAATATCATATGCCAAGATAGGTGTTATAGCGGCGATTGCGGGCATCGCAGCTTTTTTGTGTTTTTTCAAATTGGGAGTGGCAGATATCAGGGAGTGGGATGAAGCGACGAATGCGCTGGTGGTGTACGAGAGCCTGGAGAGCAGTACGCCCTGGGATCTGCATTTGGAAGGAGAACCTTTTTTTGAAAAGGGTCCTCTCTGGTACTATGCCACCATGGCGGTAGTCAAATTGAACGGATACTCAGCAGTATCTCTCAGACTGGTCAGCGCCCTCAGCGGTTTCCTCCTGATCCTCTCCGTGCTGTTTATCGGCTGGAACATGTTCGGTTTTACTGCTGGAGCCATCAGCAGCTTGATCCTGCTTACGACGCGGCATCTTTTTTTCTTCGATCCGGCGGGGATATGCAGCACGCACCATATACGTTCTGCTGACGGCGATTTACTGCAGATTCTTCTCATGACCTGGGCAGGCTGGGCTGCCTGGCGGGTGACGCGCGGGCAAAACCGCTGGCTTCTCGGGGTTGCCCTGTTGAGCGGGTTGGCGTTTATGACACGCGGTCCATTCGGGCTGCTCCCGCTGATCCTGCTTGGTGTATATGCCTACTGGTATCCCGGACGGATGCGTGTATCGCTAAAGCATATAGTGCTGGCATTCGTTGTTTTCTGCATAATCGTTATCCCCTGGCATGTATATATGCATGTGCACTACGGCACCTGGTTCTGGGATAGCTACATGGGAAGACATATGCTTGATCGTTTCGGAACCGCGCTGGAGAATCATCACGAACCCTGGTGGTTCTATTTTCCTTTTTTGCTGAACTTCTACTTTTTTGCAGCCGGAGTACTGACACTTCTGGCGGTATTTTTTTTATTCAAGACCGGAAAACGATTCAGTGATTTCCGTTTTTTTCTCGTGGCCGGTTTTCCTGCGGCTGTATTGCTGATCATCACGCTCGGGCAGACGAAACTGGCCTGGTATCTGATGCCTGCTTATCCGTTTTTCGCTTTGTTGACCGGCAGCCAGATCGCGGCGTGGAAGCAGAGCTACCGTTGGGCAAGTACGGGGGTGCTCAGCCTTTTTCTCCTTGTGCTGGTACGCGGGATTGCGGGAACAGCCCCGGCCCAACGGATACTGGCATTCCGTGAGGCATTTGCAGAGTGTGCCGAGGGTGTGTCTGCTTCTGATATTCCCCTGCCGAGGGATTTGCGGGTTTTTATGCATATTAACCGCTACCAAACAAATACACATACCATATGTGAAATCAGATACGATCCGCTGAACGATACGTATATGCTTTCCAGTGATTGAGCACCTCTGGTATACTGCGCCTGACGGATAGATATCTGCCTGCACCCTCGGGAGGCAACTGGTGTATTTAGCATTTACTGTGAGATCACCATGATTGCCAAAATAACCAGCGGTGCAGTTGTTGGTTTGGACGCCCAACCAGTCGAGGTGGAAGTCGATGTTGCCAATGGTCTGCCCTCGATGATCGTCGTGGGCTTGCCGGACAAAGCCGTGCAGGAGTCCCGGGAGCGGGTGCGGTCTGCAATTAAAAGTTCTGGCATTGCGTTGCCGGCAAAGCGGATTGTTATTAATCTCGCCCCGGCTGATCTGCGCAAGGAAGGTCCGGCCTATGATTTCCCTATGGCAGTCGGGATGGCAGTGGGGCTCGGGGTAATCGAGCCGGTCGCATCTGACTGGCTGTTTCTCGGAGAGCTCTCTCTCGACGGGGAGCTTCGCCGGACCAACGGTATCCTGCCACTCGTACTTATGGCCAAGGATAAAGGATTCACCCGGGTTATCCTTCCCGCGGTCAATGCGCCCGAGGCCAGCCTGATCGATGGCATTGACGTTATCGGAATCGAATCGTTTCACCAGTTAATTGATTATTTGCACGGGGATGTGGTATTGGAGCCGTTCCCGTCAGCCGATTTTTCTGCCCTGCGGATCGAGCAGACCTATACGCATGACTTGCAGTTGATCAGGGGACAGGAGCAGGCAAAGCGCGCCCTGGAGTTGGCGGCAGCCGGAGGCCATAATGTCCTATTAAGTGGCCCGCCGGGCAGTGGTAAAACTATGCTGGCGCGGAGCGTTCCCTCTATTCTGCCAGCCCTGGCGCTCGAGGAGGCGCTTGAGGTCTCCAAAATCTACAGTGTGAGCGGCATGCTGCCGCCAGACATGCCGCTCATGCAGGAGCGGCCCTTCCGGGCGCCACACCATACGACCTCGCGCAATGCGCTCGTGGGAGGCGGCGGCTGGCCGAAGCCCGGGGAGATTTCGCTGGCGCACCGCGGGGTGCTTTTCCTCGATGAGTTTCCGGAATTTCCTGCCCAATCGCTCGAGGCATTGCGGCAGCCGCTCGAGGATGGTATTGTGACTATCAGCCGGGTCCAGGGGACCTTGACCTTTCCGGCTCGATTCATCCTCGTGGCGGCGATGAATCCCTGCCCGTGCGGATATGCGGCTGACCCTGTCCGCGAATGCACCTGTACACCCTATCAGGTTACCCGGTATCAGAAACGTCTGTCCGGACCGCTGCTGGACCGGATTGATCTGCATGTGGATGTGCCCCGGGTACAGTATGATAAACTGGCAAGCGGATCCGGGCAGGAGACATCGGCGCAGATACGGGAGAGGGTTGAGCGGGCGCGCGCCAGACAACGACAGCGTTTTGCGGATATGGGGGCTAATTGCATCGTCAACAGCGATATGGGGGCGAGAGAAATTCGGGAAAGTTGTATAATTGACGCGGAGGGACAGGAATTGCTCCGCCTGGCAGTAAACCAGATGCACCTGAGCGGGCGGTCATATCACCGGGTACTCAAGCTAGCCCGCACCATAGCCGACCTCGGGGAGAGCAAGGACATCACTGCCCGGCATATCGCCGAAGCAATCCAGTACCGGCCCAAGCTGGATATTCATTAAGGGACAGAGGAGGAAGCATGGCTAAAGTGGTGTTGCTCGTTGAAGACGATTTTTACATACGCGATCTATATCAGCTGGCGATGGAGCGAAAGGGTTTTACAGTGATCACCGCGGTGGACGGACAGGAAGCTATTGATCTCTACGGTCAGTCGCATCCGGACATTGTCCTGCTGGACATAATGCTGCCGACCATGAGCGGACTGGAAGTCCTCAAGCATATCAAGCAATTGGCTAAGGACGATCATGATGTGCCGGTGATCATGATCACCAATCTTGATTCCCCGGAAGCCATGGAGCGGGCCCAGAATCTCGGTGCAGACGACTACTGGGTGAAATCACTGAAACCGCCGCTGGAGGTGGCAGAAGCGATTAATAAATATACGGTTGATTCCTAGATTATTAATTTAAACAGGTAGAACCAATGCCTAAAAAAGTATTGCTCGTCGAAGATGATTTTTTTATCCGGGATCTATATCAGAAAGCCATGGAGCTCAAGGGGTTTACGGTCATCACCGCGGTGGACGGAGGGGAAGCCATCGAATTATATGACAGAGAAAGACCGGACATTGTTCTATTGGACATCATGCTGCCGACCATGAGCGGTATGGATGTGCTTAAACACATCCGGCAGAGCGCGGCAGATGATGCGCACATACCGGTAATCATGGTTACCAATCTTGATTCACCCGAAGCCATGGAACAGGCGCAGCAGCTGGGAGCGGATGAATACTGGGTCAAATCCCTGAAGCCGCCAATGGATGTGGCCGAATCAATTAATCATTATGTTATCAATTAGCATGCCGTACGTGCTTGATGAGAAAACAGCCCGATCAGTTGTCACTGCCATTCGTGCCAAGATCCGGGAGTATTTTGAAAAGAATGGGTTGCACTATGCCGTATTCGGCAAGTCCGAGGGGCTGGATAGTTCGGTGATCGCCGGATTACTCGCTGATATCCCGGGAGTGCAGCCAATCGCAGCGGTCATCCCCATCGAGACCGCTGAACATGTCGTGCCGCTCGCCTATAAAGTGTTAAAGCATTATGCGATCCCTTCGGTAGAAGTTGACCTGACCGGGCAATACCGCGCAATCAAAACCGCTTATTACAACCAGGGCGGGCTTGTAGAACAGTTACGTGGGGTTGCTGCCGCAGCGCAGGATAGCCAGACAGTGGCACGATTAGAATCAGTCGAGAAGCTCGCACTCGGCAATATCAAGGTCCGGTTGCGCATGATCACGCTCTACCACATCGCCCAGCTGCTTGGCGGACTGGTGGTTTCCACGGATAATTATTCTGAATACTGGATGGGATTCTGGACGATCAACGGCGATGTGGGTGATCTTGTTCCCATTCAACAGATTTTCAAGGGGAGCGAGCTCTATACGATTGGTAAAGTACTGGGTTTGCCGGAGGAAGCGCTTAATGCTGTACCGAGTGACGGTCTTGGCGTTACGGCTGCCAATACTGATGAAGCCCAGCTTGGTCTTCCCTATGATAAACTTGATCGAGTCATTCTGCGGCTTTTAACCAATAGTTTTCTAGGGCATGCGCCTGCTGACCGTGAAGCGATTTTAGATCAGATCAGTCAGGAATTGGATTTTGGGCGGGATGTCATTGCCCAGACTAGTAGGCGGCTCATAAGTACAGAATTCAAGCGGCACTGGCCGGTGATCTTCACTCGTGAGGATTTGGGTCTGCCCCCGCTGGAGCTGATTCAGGATTAGAGGGCTGTGAGCGGTGAGCACTGAGCGGTGAGAAGTGAGTTACAGGGTAGTGGTAACGCATTGCGTAGTGCTTACTGCTTATAGCAGAACATCCATGCAGCGGAGCGCGCAAAAAATAGATACATTGTTTGATATCAGTCGTAAAGTGGTAGCTGCTGGCGACCTGCAGGAACTATTGGATTTCATTGTACAAAAATCAGTTAAAGTGTTTCGTGCCCGGTCTGGCTCTCTCATGCTGATCGAGCCGCATACCCGGCGTCTGGTGATTAAATCTGTGGTTGGCTTGCCGCTC
>JAKQHK010000078.1 GCA_029573015.1 bacterium | reverse complement strand
CGGGAGGATATTTTGTCAGCACGGTGGGGATGAACGAGGAAGTGATACGAAAGTACGTTGAGCTGCAAGGGCAAGAAGATTCTGGACAAGCGAAGCTTGACCTAGGCTAATGCCGGCAGCGTAAGCTGCCGGAAGTTTACTATTATCAAAATCATAAGTGTAGCAATAATTTGGGGCCGGACCACAGGTACCATCGAGATAAGGGGCATGACCGTTGTCATCGATATAGAGCTGGATCGCGGTGTTTATCGCTTGAATATCTGATTTGCGTTTTGCATCCCGGGATTTTTTTCGGACATTGGACAAGCTGGTCATAACAATCACCGATAGCATGCCGATGATTGCCACAACCACAAGCAGTTCAATCAAGGTAAACCCCTGTTGAGTTTTGGTATCTGCTGGCAAGGTTCAGACCTGTGTAATGTGAAAGTATATAGACAATGACTATTATAGTGGTAGACCTGATTGGCATGTCAAATCAGAAGCAGACAGCAAGCCAGTCTTCACAGGTGGATTATGCCTTGCTAGGAGATGAGTTATGCAAAAACGAAGTTGCCGCTACGTTTTGATTCATTCTAGATGATCAATAAGCTTGCGCTGCTCAACAGGATGACTATGCCCATGCTGATAGAAAATTTCAGGGCGAATTCCCGCGACCCCTGCAAGAAGCTGTAAAGAGATTTGGCAGTCAAGTTAACCGCATTGATGAGCACAAAGGCAGCGGCGGCAATTTGCATGCTGATGCTGCTGCCGGCAAGTTCGGCCACGTTGATGGTAGCGGCATTGATGCCGGTCACGGCGGCCAGACCGGAAGCAAGCACGAAACCGCCTTCTCCGACCAGCACCAGGGCGGCCTGGGTGAGGATACGGACACCGAGAAAGAGAAGGGCGAAGTTGATCGCCGGGCGCAGCGAGAATATTTCATCCGGCTTGAGTTCACCCTGCGTTTTATTTTTATGCTTTGAAGTTCGCAGTCCGAACCAGAATGCCAAAAGGAGAAAGCTGCCGAGCAGCGTGAGCAAAGTGGGGGTGATGCGGACAAGATAGGCACCGTTGATCGAACCGATAAGCAGGAATATCGGAAAAAAACTCATGAAGTTGGCAAGTATCGCTCCAAGAATGAGCGGTTCGGTGGAGCGGGTTTTTTTACTTTCCTGGGCCAGGGCCTGGGTGGCCGCGGTCGAGGAAACCAGTCCGCCTACCAGACTGGATATGATCTGGCCACGGTCTGGTCCGATTTTTTTCCCAAGTACATAGCTTGCTACATCGATACCGGTGATCAGGGAAACAATCAGCCAGAGCTTGAAGGGATTGATCAGTTCGGTGTGAAAGAATGTGCCTGTGTTGATGCCGTAATTTGCCAGTAAGCTTTCCAGACCGCTGATATCAGCCAGCGCAAAGCCGCGGTTGGGGAGGAAGGGGAGGATAACCAAAGCGATCAGGGCATAGCTTGTGAAGGCATTGATTTCTTCCCGTTTCATCCCGAGGGTGAGGCGATGGATTTCCTCCTTGCGCGAGAGGATGAAGATAATCACGATCGAGAGCGCGAGCAGGAGCTGAACCGGAAGGATTTCCGCGCTCACGAGAAAGCCGAAGATGAAGGCGTAGAGCATGGCAAGCTCGGTGGTCATCCCGAGGTCATGGCTGTGCAAGCTCTGGAGCAGATAAAAAATAATGATCATGCCGAATACCGCGATTGTGACCAAGATCCCGAGGGCAAGGAATCCCTCCATCATCAGACCGGTGATGGCACCCAGCACCGCGATCAGGGCAAAAGTACGTACACCAGCGATAGAGCGTGGCTTGTTGTTTTTTTGATCATCCCTGGCTTGCTGGGCAAGATTGGAGGAGTCTCGTTCCAGTCCGATGACCGCGCCGATGACCAGGGCGATGACCAGTTTACCAACTTCCGGGGAGAGGAGTTCCATAGGGTTCCTTTGCAGTAAATACTGCTACTCTCATACCATATCTCATCAGGTGCTGACAACTACTCGCAGGGGATGGCAGATTTGTGGTTGACGCCGGAGTTGAATCAAGAGATAATAAAATACTGTGCATATATACAGGGAGTACTATGAAAAAGGGCATTGTTCTGTTCGGTTTGCTGTGTATCTGTCTGACGGCAGCGCCCGTCTGGGCAAGCAAAAAAACGATTGAACAGGCAGATCTCGTGGCGCAGATCAGACCAGTGCGTCTGGCGATCGTCTATGAGCCGCCGGAGTGGGGGGATTCCGGCAACCCGCTTTCTGATGCGCAGGTCGTTTCCCGGTTTTCGACGATCATCTATTCCCGGACACGGATGCGGGCGCTCTTGCCGCTGTACCGGCTGGCTGGCTACCAGGGTACTGCCCTGCAGTACCTGACGGCGCTTGACCGCATCGCTGCCCCAAATGCTGCGTATGCATCGCCGGATGGGCAGAACACCTACTGCAGCGAGAATGACCGTTTATTTGATGCTGATTCTGATACGGTTAACATGGACAAAGGCGACTTCTGCGAGATCCAGGATGCCATTGTTGCTGGCGAACAGGGCGGGGATAACTGCCTGCGTGAGTATCCGGATATTTGCCTAGATGAATCGTTCTTTCTGCATCAGCAAGACGGGAGCCGCTATGTACGGGGCAGCGGTAGTCGTATGTCCTATCGACCCAATCCTGCTTCTCCTGCCTATCGAGCCTATCTGGTGAAACGTGCGCTCCGTGAAATCAACGGAGGAGTTGAGATTGACTGGGACGGGACAGAGCGTCCGCATCCTGCTTCCGGAGCTACAGATATTTACCTGGATAATCTCGAGTTGTCCTGGGATAAATTTGTCAGGGAGGGAGATCTGCCACCCCGTGAGTTTGCCTCAAGCGAGGCATATGCCGCTGCCGTGGCCTTACTGGTTGATCAGGTGCATGACGGATTGCCTGCTAATACACGCAGAACGGTCCCGCTCTGGGCTAACCTGATTTCCGATCCTGGTGAAGGGGATAGCTGGCAGATATTTATCGCCAACAACAGTCTGGAAGGTGCGTTTATGGAGGACTTCCTGCTTGACTGGGGGCGCGGTGCGTATGATCCTGCCTTTGCCCTTACCCAGCTGGAAAAAGTTGAGAACTGGGTGCAATCCGGTCGGAAAATCGTGCTGGTTTCTCAGGGAGACCGCGATCGCGGCGAAGACGTGTTTGCCCGGGAAGCACTCTATGCCTTTGCCGCTTCCCTGCTCGTGACCGATGGCGTTGATGTGGCTTTTAAGTATGATAATTATACCGATGAAACAGGTGAGGGTCGCAGCGAACACTATAACGAGTATTATGAATATCCAGAAAATTTGTATCGGCTTGGTTATCCGACCAGCGGTCGGATAGGGTCAGCAACAAACCCCTATGTGTTCCAGCGGAAATTTCAATGCGGGGTCGTGAAGGTAGATCTTGTATCAGGACGCAGCCAGGTGAGTATGACACCATGTTACCCGACCATTACGCCGCTCCCTGCCGAAGAAGATTCAACCGAAGCGGCGGTTTTGACCGGAGAACTTACCAGCAAAACCACGAAAAATCATGCAACGGCAGATAAGAAAAAGTAAGACGTTATGCTGATTATGCTTGTTGAGAAAAAGGTCTGCCTCAGGGCAGACTTTTTATTCGACCCATCAGTTACCAGCTGGTCGTCTTTACAGGTTGGATAAAATAAGGTATATCTACGTTGTATACTGATTTATCCAAAGTAAGAAATGTATACCAAAACCCCATGGTTTTTTTCAGCAGTTATTGTCATAGCAGTCATGCTGTTCAGCGGTAGCAAGTGCGGCAAGACTGATGAACAGCCGGTAGAAATCACCGAGCCGCCAGCCCAGGAAGCTGCGCAGGAGCTGTTTCCTGATGAAGCAGATGAGGCAGTGAAAGCAGCAAATCACAATTTAACCCTTACGATCATCAGTCCCGAAGAGGAAAAAATCTATCCGGGTCAGGCGCGCATGTACGAAGCGCTTGCCGAGGGTAATACCAAATGGAGCAATCAGGTGAATTGCCACTGGGATTTTTATCTCAATGAAAATAATGAAGAAGTTTTATATCAGATCATGGACAATACCGGAATACTATCCGGAGAGTCCAAGGAGTTATGCGGGTTTACCTCTACCTTCATAGACCGGATCGGTAAACTGCGCGTGGTGTTGACCATGACCGTGTATAACGCCATTGACGACAATCTAGAGACAGTGACAGCCGAACGGTTGTATACGGTGGCGCGGTAAGCTTTTTTGCCGCCTATTTGATCCGGGGAACGCCTCAGTCATTTTTTCCCTTTGAGCAGCCGGGAAATTTCTGATGACGTGTTTTGCTTGGTATGAATCGTCCGGGTGGTCAGAACCGGTACTGGTTCCTGAAACTGTTCCCAGGGATAGGCATAGGTGTGTTCGGGCTGTGCTACGCTCGCTATAGCCATGACCAGTCCGGAATACGGCAGGAACTCCAGCCGGACAACCTCGTCTTCGGTAAACCGATCAAAAAGGTAATTGATGACCGGCAGGGTGGATGCGTTGACCTTCCTGCCCCGTACTACAAAAGAACAGATGCGATTTCGGCCGCTATAGGTACATTCTTTGACCAAGTCACCGGTAACCTGCATGACGGCATTGGTACGTAGATCGTAGTAATACAAGTAATTTTTCCGGTGGGCGAGAAACAGCATACATAGATACAATAGCGTTACCATCAGTGGCAGAATACCATAGAGATACCAGGGTACTATTACTAATTGTTCAAAATAAAGATAGAGCAGATAGCCAAGAGAGATAGTGCCGAGCAGGATACCGTGCTTATAGGCAGCGGGCGGGAACTGCTCGAGTGTGTGCAGCATGTCGCGTTCAACTGTTTTCAAGGGGCGCACAAACCGTTTTTCTCCTCCGGCATCTTTTTGTATATTATCAGCCCGGTCCTGTTTCCTTTGTTTGCTTCTGGCTATGATCCGCAGCATGTTGGGCATTATCCATGCCAAAACAACAAAGAGTGCGACCAAGCCGAGCAGCCAGATAACTGTTGGATTGTTTGATATTCGCGGTGATATCAACACGATGCCCAGCATTATTATAAAAACAGCCCGATCAACAAGCCGCCCTTTATTGTTCAGTAGATCTCGGATTTTTTCCCAGTTCATATGTATTTTTTGAATAATAATAACAACTATGTAAAGTCTAGCATATTAAGATGCCCCACGAAAGCGAGTTTGAACAAGTATCTTGCTCTCTGGTAACTGACTGGCTACAATGGCGCTGTCATCCATTTTTTGTATTATATGTAGTACAATGGTTATTATTTAGGTAAAGGAGCAACCATGAAGGAAAAAAGCAAACCCAAAAAGGATACCAAGAAAAAACCCCAGAAGACGCTCAAGGAAAAACGGAAAGAGAAGCGGGAAAAGCAGTAGACTAGTCACAAAGCAGGCAAGTGCGGAGTTTGGAGAAACACTGTTCTCATATTGCTTTCCCCGAATGCCCGGTTCGCAGCGAATATCAGGGCATCTGCTATGAACAGTATATCCCGGAACAGCTCGTTCGTGATCAGATCGTCACGCTGTCCGCCCAGGTGCAGGTGCGGGAATATGAACGTGTATTGTATGTCCTGCGCGGCGGCTTATTCCTCTATGAACAATTAACCCGTCTGCAAGACATAGAGTGCAACTATGAAAAACATGCTATCGAATATCACCGCCATCCAGTAAGCGGTGATCGCCTGATCGAAAAGGCAGTACCGGCAGATGTATCCGGTTCGGTGCTGGTGATTGACGATGTCTGGGATACTGCCCGGACCGCTCGCCTGATCGCGGAGGACTTATATCGGTTACCAGCTGTAGAGCAGGTGACCTTTGCGGTGGTAGCACGTAAAGACAGCGTCCCCGGCCGGGTAGGTGTACCGGGCGTGACGGTCTACGCAGCCATGGAGCTCGAGAATCGCTGGCTGGGCGGCTGCGGCATGGACCTCGGAGTGGAGGGACCGAACAACCGCTATTTTCGTAATCTGCCTGAGATCGTGGTGCGGCCGGAGTAAACAGTTACGCTTTGTAATTCAGCCTGCCTTCAACTTTACTGTCGAGATTCTGGTGGCTGCGTAAATATTCATCTAGCACCTGCTGCGCTGAGGTGGTGACGACTTTGGCAGTGCCTGACTCCAGCAGTTCTGCTTCGCTGAGATTCAGGTATGCCTGGCTATTGCTCGCGTGATAGCCCTGCAGGCAGATGGTATAGAATTCTGTCGGCGAGACGTGGTTATCGTTAATTTTCAGGCTGGTGACCTTGCGATTGGTTTCATCATATTCTACCCGCACCCGTCCGTTTACCTGATAGCACTCCCCTTCTCCGTCCCGGTTTTCCGGACGCATGATATGTTCAAACAAGGTGATCAGTTTTGATCCGGGGATAGAAAAACGAGTGAGCGAATCATCATACGGAAAACAGGCGATAAAGTCCTTGAGCGTCACGAGCGGCCCTAGTTTGGGGACGCGAATGGAGCCGCTGCCAACGAGCATAACATCTGTTTGCGCTATATCGGCAAAAGCGTCGGCGATGAGGTTGCCGAGCGCGGTTTCCTCCTCGCGTCGCGGATGGGTAAGCTCTCTGGCAAATTTACAGAGCATGGTGTTGTATTTGCGGTCCACGACAGTTTGAAACGAGCAGATGAATTCATCAAGCCGACGGTCTGGATCGGCGATCGAGTCATCGATGGGGATAAGCTTCCAGGCATATTCAATAATGCTGTTGGTGTCATCATCAACCACAATATCAAATCTGCCGATCTGATCAGTGCCGACACCGGCCTGGGCGATAAAGATGTTGTTTACCTTTTCCGGCTGGTCGAGGATGGTATGCGAATGCCCGCCGATGATCAGGTCAACGCCCCATTCTGGCCGGAGGAGCGCTGCCAGCTCCTTGTCTGATTCAAAGCCGATGTGCGTGAGCAGTATCGTTAGATCAATGTCATCGTTGCGGTAAGCGTTGCAGATTTTGCCGACTTCGAGGCTGGCGTCTTCGAGCGAGACAAAACTGCCGACCAGTTCCTGCTGTTTGAGGGCATCCATGATTTTTTCGGTGATGATGCCGGTGAAGAGGATGTCAAACCCGGCTTTTTTCAGGACGATATACGGATTCATCAAGCGTTTGTTATATTTCTTGATATAGAGATTGGCGTTGACGATGGGGAAATTGGCCATTTTTTCGAGAAAGAGCAGATGCGGCAGGCCATAATCGAATTCATGATTTCCAAGCGCTACTACATCCGGAGCCAGATAGTTCATGATTTCAATGGTGGAAATTCCCTTGTACTCGGAATCAATAATTGATCCCTGCACCATATCTCCGGATATGACATATAGCACATTTTCTTCCTCCTCCCGGACGCGGTTGATATAGCCGGAAAGTAATGACAGGCCACCAACTAGGGCACCCTTTTCTTTTGCGTCATCAGCGAAAAAATCTCCGTGCATGTCATTGGAGTGAAGGATGGTAAATTTGCGGGTATTCATGGGATATCCGGTTAATGATCAGGCAGAGGCATTATACCCCCGCGTTTTATCCGGCGACAACTTTTACATTTATGCTTTGGTTGCTTATACTTGAATTGTTTTTTAAAAAAGCGAAAAATCGGCAGGAGTTTATCTCTACTAAGGAACCCGTCATGAGCAATCTTGACACACCGATTTTGCTTGAGTATCTGGCGGACAAAGATCCGAGCATCTGGCATCAGGTCGCCTGGAACTGGAACTGGGATGGCGGAGTTGAAGTGCTGAAGTGGATTATCAGCCAGCCGCAGTGCCACAAAGGAACGGCACTGCTTGTCTACTGGTACGGAGGACCTCGGTACGACAGCCAGTTTGCGAGTGCGGAGGAGGTTCCTACCTTCATCCGGGAAACCTATGACCTGGTGCGGGAGATAGAGGAAAAGTATCTGGCTGGCTTTTATACCAGCGACGGGATCAAATTCGATCCGCACGCAGACGAGGGCATAGATTGGACAGCCGAGTACGCAGACATCGAGCCGAAAGTAGCGATCCCGGAAATCATGTATGAGCCGAGCGGCGGGGAGACGGTGAAGCGGGAGTCGTATATCGAGGGTTATCCGCCCGAAGTCTGGGATCGGCTGAACAGTGGTAGCTGATTGGAGCAATTTCAAAAGTGATGGAGATATATGATTATTTAACCGTTCTGCTATTTCATCCAGAGATGTTGATTTTTTATGCTACTTTGATCGACCAAAGTAGCGCAAAGTCGCTCTCCTGTGTTCCGTTTCTGAACAATCATCCGCTCGTTCTCTAAAACACATACGTTCCTTATTGTTTGTTGTACTCTTTGCCTCGTTAAGTACGTTACTCTCATTTAAGCACTGAAATGTTTTTTAACGTTCACATCACGGTGATTGTTTAGCAGAAACTCCACAACGGAGAGATATAATAACTCGTCATGTGATGTTACGTTCGATAGATTTTGTTTGTTGTCTTATAAAACTCCACTGGTTTTGAGATTGACTAGGGTAATCACTCCTGTTTTTCGGTGGATTTATAAACAGTATCGTGACATACCGCAACTAGATCAGGTATACTTATATACCTGATCTTTGTGTGATCAGGGCACGTTAACACGGTATCTGGCCGCCTGCCTGCAGAGCGCAGGATAGGGCGGATAGAGCAATAGGCAGTACTCAGGGGTGATGGTCGGTATCCGGGGTTTACACTGAACTCCGGCTACTGGCCATGACCTGCCGCGGCTGACCCAGACAAACAGCCGGCCGGCGAGTACAAGGCCAACACTTTTCCGGGTAATTCCCCCGGGGAAGGGAGATGAAATGAAACCAAAGGAAGTAGCTGGTTGTATCTGGATCGCCATCCGGTTGATTCCCCCCGTAGCTGTTGTTTTCGGTGGGGTATGGATCATGGGTGGGATCCAGGATGAAATAATTGCCGGAGGCTATCCATGGTGTGGATGGCCTCTTATGGCAATAGTAGGGGTTGCGACGGTTGTGATCGCAGCCCTTATCGGGATGGCATTATTCCCCGATAAAAAAAAGTAAGACAACCTTCACCAGTCTGGGCTGGTGGTGGAATAGAAGGGAGCGGGGGAAAGTAACCGCTCCCCCTTCTGTTTAATCAGCTCCGGATAGCATCCGGGGCTTTTTTAATACAACTCGCTAGCACACTTGCTCTGCGCTTCGTTTTTGCATACTATCTGCTTGATATGAGATGATTGATTATTATTCATTATGGAGGGCAGTATGAAAAAAATATTCATCGGTTTGTTGATCGTCGTTTTGCTTATCGTGGGAGCGGGAGTGGTGACCCTCGGCCGCATGGGATATATCCCCTGGCTGGCCGCCCTGCTCGGGGCGGATAAACCGCGCGACCTCGGGGTGAGCTGGAGCGAGGCAGATTTAAAGTCAGGGGCAAAAAAGCACAAGGTTGATTTTGAGTTCGGCACCCTGCCCGCAGACACCCCGCTGACCGAAAGCGTGGTGTATACCGGGGAACGCGAAATCAGTTCCACCCACACCTCAGCAGAAATCACCGCGCTGATGAACAGTCAGGACTATGCCTATTGGCCGTTTGTGGATTGCCAGTTTAAATTTAACGCGGACGGAAGTTTCGAGTCCTCAGGTAAACTCGACAAGAGCCGGATCGAGTCGTTTGCCAATGCCATAGCCATCCCGTCCGAGGTCGGCAAACGGGCCGCCCAGCTCCTGCCGCCTGATCCGGTGTACTATCTCAAGGGTACGGCAGTTTTCAAAGATAACAAGATCACCGTGTTTGATCCGCAGGTATTCGAGATCGGCCGGGTCAAACTGCCAATCAGCGTATTCCTGTCCTATGTGCAGCCGCAACTGATCGAACCCGCCTACGCGGACAGCGCGACAGACATCCAGTCCGAGCTTGATAAGTACGAGAACAAGCGGGAGTGGATCATCAACTATATCAACAGCCGGGTGAATGCCATCCCGGGGTTTTATGCCAAGGATTGGCATATCGAGGAGGACGCGCTTGTATTTGACGGTACCCTGCCGGAGAGCGTCCAGACCGTCGGTGAATAATCGACCAGACGGTCAAATAAATCAGTGTGCATTAAGCAAAATGTCACAAACTGCTTGAGTTCTGGTAAACACTACTACTGCAAAGCAGTTTTATTCAGCTGTTCGAAACGGACTTGAATAGCCTCCAGATAGGTTTTTTTCGCATCCAGAGGAATCTGTCCGTTCGCAATAGCTGTATCTAACATTTGTTCACATTGGGCTAGCACAGTCTGTCCATATAATCGCACGGCATCAAGCGTACATATCATATGCGCGAACATTGCCGCACGCGCGTTTGGGTCTAAATGATCCAGACCTAATGCAGATTGAGAACCAGCAGCTGCTTCATAATCGATATCATCATCCATACATACACCTTTCTTGTTATGGTTGATAAGTAGATTAGTTTAGCACAGATATTGAGACCCGTATACCCAAATATATGATTCTCTTTTCTAAAAAAACGTACTATTTGACTTTGACCCGCACCACATCCATGGTCAGAGGGATCTCGTTGCCCAGACCAAAGAAGCGGTAGGTGCGGTCGGCGTTTTTGTGCAGGATGTAGAACACATAATACTTGAGTTTCTTCCAAAGCTTGTAATCAACCGGACGCATGAGGCGTTCGTGTACCACCTGGATGAGCCAGTCATCCGGCGGATGCCGCAGGGGAAGTTCTCCTTTGACATACAGGTTCTTCAGGGTAGTTTCGATGTCTGGTTTTTCCATGAAGCCGTAGGACAGGGTAATACTGTAAATACCATACGTATCCGGTTGCGGGCTGTAGCTCACGATCACGTGGCGATTGCCCCGGCAGCTGGGGGTATGGAGATAGTCGACATGGACAAAGACAATATCATCGGCAAGCAGCTTGTAGTTTTCCAGGAATAACTGCAGGGAAGGGATTTTGTCTGCCGGGGTTTCGATATGGCCGCGGGTCATGATCATGAGGCTAATCGGCAGCGACCGGGGATCTTGCCTGCGCAGGGCAATCAGGTCAGCCAGCGTCATGGTGGCTAGTTTGCGGTAGGTGTGGCTGATTTCCCGGCGGCCCCACCTCCAGGTGAACATAACTGCGAGAATCCCCAATCCGATAAAGAGAGGTATCCAGCCGCCGTGAAGAATTTTCAAGGAGGCAGCACTGAGGAAGCCGGTATCAATGCTGATAAATAAACCGAAAAGCATCAGCGTTTTCCCGATTGGCCAGCGCCACTGCTTTACTGCCAGTAATGCCAGAGCTAGGCTGGTAAGCAGCATGACGCCGGATACCGCCATGCCATAGGCAGCGGCAAAATTGGTACTGGACCGGAAGACCAGCACCAGCGAAGCGCATCCGAGGAAGAGCATCCAGTTGACAAGCGGTATATAGATCTGTCCTTCATATTCCCGGTGGGTATGCATGATTTTGAAGTGCGGGAAGAGATTGAGACTCATGCCTTGGGCAGTCAGGGAAAAAGCACCAGAAATGAGCGCCTGTGAAGCAATGATCGTCGCGCTGGTAGCGAGGATAACGAGCGGAATCAGAAACCAGTCGGGCGCGAGTGCATAGAAAACATTGCCGTGCGGTACGACATGCGTTCCGAGCAAATAAGCTCCCTGGCCGAGATAGTTTAACAGCAGGGCAGGATAGGCAAGCGAGAACCAGCCGACGCGGATGGGCTTGCTGCCAAAGTGCCCGAGATCGGCATAAAGCGCTTCCCCGCCGGTTACAACCAGGATGACTGAGCCGAGCACCTGAAAAATTTCCCGCAGCGAATGTCCGGTAAGAAAGCGCAGGGCGTGCAGGGGGTTGGCTGCCTGCAATATGGCGGGCTCGAACAAGATCTGACGCATCCCAAGACAACCCAGGGTCAGAAACCAGACAGCAATAACCGGTCCGAACATCCTGCCGATTTTGGCAGTGCCCTTGTGCTGGATAATGAATAATCCCGTCAGGATGGCGAGAGTAATGGGAAGAATATAGGGATCAAATGAAGCAGTCACGATGCGAAGTCCTTCTACTGCTGAGAGCACACTAATCGCCGGAGTGATAATGCCGTCCCCGTAGAGGAGACCGGCAGCAAAAAGGAGCAGGGTTGATATAACGGCTATGAGTTTTCCTTTATATTTTTGCAGCAGACCGAAAAGTGCAAACACGCCTCCCTCGCTGTCGTAGTCAGCCCGCAGGACGAAGATAATATATTTGATCGAGATGATCAGGGTTAGCGCCCAGAAGATAAGGCTGATCGCTCCGAAAATCGCTTCCGGCGAGCGGGCGACATGCGTATGGCCGAAGAAAATTTCATTAACAGCATAGAGCGGCGAGGTGCCGATATCGCCGTATACTACCCCAAGAGCAGCAACAGTCAGGGCAAACAGTTTGCGGGATTGCGGGGACATAGGTTCGCTCTACATATACGTAACAGACCACAAGCATGTATTTTACTCTCTGGTCCGGGGAAAACAAGAGGTATCGGAAGCATGTCCGAAAGGATTCATTCCTGATTTTGGTGTATACTGCCGGCTGGTTGACACTTCCCGGCTGAATAGGCAGACCATGGCTTGACCGCTTAAAGCTCAAAGCGATCGCCTACAGCCTATAGCCTTAAGCCTATAGGCAACATGTATGTAATGAAATTTATTTTTTCCGTTATAACAGATGAGAGACATGCGCGTACGGCATCCTCTCAGCTGCAGCTCAACAAATTATCAGCGGCAGGGTATGGACAGACAGCAGGAAATACGCATTGCAGAGCGGGCGCGGCATGACCCCCGCGCCTTTCAACCGCTCTATGAAGCCTATTTTGAAAAGATCCTCGGTTTCGTTTACCGCCGAGTGCTTGACCAGCAGGCAGCCGAGGATCTGACCGCGGATACGTTTGAAAAGGCGATCCGGGGCCTGGATCGCTTCCGGGATCACGGGCTGGGTGTATCTGCCTGGCTCTACCGGATCGCCCATAACTGCGTCGTGGACTACTATCGCTGGCAAGCAAAAGCACAGATTGTGCCGCTTGATTTAGCAGAAAACATACCCGGTGATGCTCCTGATCCACAGGAACATGCCCTAGCCCAGGAAGCGCAGGCAGTGCGGTCTCAGCAGGAAAGCGATCTGGTGCGGGCCGTCGGCAGTCTGTCCGAGGAAGCGCAGTTAATCATTTCCCTTAAATATTTTGAACAGAAAGCGCATCGGGAAATCGCCGAAATCGTCGGCTGCAGTGAGAATAATCTCGGGGTTAAAGTTCATCGGATTCTAGAAAAACTTCGTCAGCGTCTGGAGGAGGTGTCACATGTCAACTACTGATCTAGAACAGCGTCTGGCTGCAGTCCAAGAAAGGCAGCCGGTGATTAATCAACAGTTTAAGGAGCAACTCATGGAAAAACTAGCCAAAACCACACCCGCAGCGGGAACCGCAGCGAAACGTAGCTGGTATCGCAACTGGCGGGTGTACGCCGGAACATTGGCTGCCGGCTTTCTCATCTTTTCCGCAACGTCAGTCATGCAGACACTGGGAGGCAGGCACGGGGTGGATGGGCAAGCGACAGATGAAACCCGGGAGATCGCAAGCTGGTATGACGCGGACAAAGTAGCGATACCGGCAGCCGGTGGCGAGGGGGTGATAGGTAAACCGGTTTCTCCCGCGCCGACATTGAGTAATCGACAGGAGGTTGTTGCTGATGCAGTGGAAACAAGTGAGGAATACGTCATCGCACCCCTACCGGGTGATGGCGGTATTGTACCGGACGCCAGCAACCAGAAGATTATTAAAAATGCTACCTATACCCTGGAAGCAGAAACCCCGGCTGTACGGGCGCAGGTGCTGATCGATCTGGCAGTATCGCATTACAGCGGTTTCGCGCAGGATTCCCAGATCAGCAAGACAGAACGCAAGGACAAGGACGGGGAAACCTACACCGTGGAAACTGCCCATCTGGTTCTGCGTATCCCGGTAGAAAAATATGATGAGTTTCGCAATGAAATCATGAACGGCGAGGGACTGAAAATCCTTTCCGAGCACCTCACTGGCGACGATGTGACCAAACAGTATGTAGATCTGGAGGCACGCATCCGCAATCTCAAAGCTGAGGAAGAACAGCTGCAGGTATTACTGCAGCGTGCCACGACTGTGGATGAAATTTTACAGGTGCGCAGCTATCTGACCTCGACCCGCGAACAGATTGAAGTCGCGACAGCCGAGCTCAAAAATCTTGATTCTTCGGTTTCCTACTCCACCTTCAACCTGACGATCAGTCAGCCGAATCAAGAGGAAGAACCAAAGCCGGAAGAGGAAGAAAAATGGTCCCTGCGGACGGTGCTCAAGCAAGCCTGGGACAATCTTGTAGTTGATTATCAGGGGCTGATAGAAGATGCAGTCAATATCATTGTCAGCAGTTTCATCCTCCTGCCATTTGTCATCGGGCTGGTGATCGTGCTGCTCGTCTTGCGCAAACTGTTCCGTCGCGGTTCACACAACTCGTAACTATTTAATCACAGAGTAAAATTAACTTAAGAACTAAGAAACTGAAGAACTAACTCGCTTCGTCCAAAGGACGCCAGCCATGTCGATGGATGGACCTCTGGTCCAAACCCGCTAACGCGTAACACGCAACTGTTTTAACCACAAAGGACACGAAGGATACTAAGAATTATTCTGGAACAGGGTTAGCATGAAACACTGGAGCTTTAGAGTGCTCATGAGAAACCCGCAACTCGTTTACACGTAACAGCTTGTTTAACCGTTATTAGATAGCACAAAAGCCGCCCGGTCATTCGACCGGGCGGCTTCCTGTTTTGGCTGAGCGGTTATTCTAGATTTTCCCGCCGCACTCCGGGCAGAACTTGTTACCTGGTTCGATCTTGGCATTGCAGGCGGGGCAGGTCGTCCTGGCTTTCAACGCTTCACCGCATTCGGGGCAGAATTTGGCATTCGTAGCCAGAGGCGCTTCGCATTTCGGGCAGCTCGCCTTGATATTCTGGCGCCAGTTTTCCGTAGCGAGCTTTTTGTCTTCCTCGGCCATGGCAGCGTGCCGGTGGATTTCCTCTACCGAGCGGTCAGACTGGGCCGCAGCCATTTCCACGCCGAGATCCGGGGCATCCTGCTTGCAGAGTCCTTTTTTCTCGTTCCAGCAATGGTCGCGGCAGACCCAATTGTTGCAGCGGGGGCACTGGATGAATTTTGGACGGATTTCCTCGATGGCTTCTTCAAATGCCTTGTCATGCGCCGGTCCGGCCGTCATGCGGTGCACGTCATCCGAGGTGTTGGCTATAGTGCTGATTTTGCCCCCGAACAGTCCGCCGGCAATATTGAGCGCATTAGAGAGCAGGCCGGTGGATGATTTTTTGAAATTGCTCATATAGCCGTTGCCGCAGCGCTCGCAGACGAACTTGAACTGGTAGCCCTGGTCGTTGGACAGATCTTGGTAATTGTCGGTAAAGGGGATGTTCATGGTATTTCCTTGCAGTAATAATGCCGGAGAGATTATGGCAGATTGGCAGGGATTGGCAAGGGGGATTTTTGTGCCATGTGGTTCGCGACCCCGGCGAGGTTAAGTGTACGAATTATATTTCGTGGTGAGCGGTGGGTTCTTTCCTGCAAACAAGTTAAGAGTCCGCCCCTACCAGATCATGTTTTTTTATAGTATACTTATCTGATGAGTGTTACTCATCAGCACCTTCACATCGGTGTCAGTTCCTGTCAGCCGCACCGCGCGGTCATGCAGGAGATGACATACTTCCCGCTGTCCTGCCCACATCTCCTTTCACGGCAACTGGGAAGCCGGACAGATTGTTTGTAAATATCTACAGGCAAGCTGCCCGGCTTCTCGGAAGCCATACGCACTCTGTATGGAGTGATAATTTTCGTACGTGGAAGGAGGTGAATACCATGAAGCAGAAGATGAGTTGGGCGACCCTGTCGCTGCTTATCGGTCTTTTTTTGTTGGTTGTCGGCATTTCCTGCGCGTTAGTAACCGATAAAAATGCTGTTGTCGAGTTTTTTACAGCGTTTGGGATTATTGGTGGAAGTGTCGGCATCATCGGATGGCCGGTTTGCATGATGATGGGTAAATAGACCGCGGGAAAGGGCTGGTACGAAAGTACCAGCCCTTTTCTTTTTTACGCTCTATCCGGCCAAGCAAAGCTGGGTTATACTGGGATTGCTATCTGTTAGACCAAGGAGCGCATATGCCTGCCCAGCCCAGTCTGCTTGCTTTGGAAGGAATCGGCGAGGTGCTTGCCGAGCACTTTCGCGGTCGCGATACGATCACCTGCTACCTCGGCTCCAATGCGGCCACCCCGACTGCCTCGATTGAAGCGCTAACTAAAGCGGTTGCCTTGGGAAAAAACACCTTGCCTTTTATCCGCATGGTGCATCTACTGCTTCAAGGACCAGTCCCCTATCTTGCCGAAGGGTTGCAGGACCGGATCATGGCGTACTCCCTGTTTTCCACTGAGGAGGTGCGCAAGGCTGCCAATGTCGGCCGGGCATTCTACCTGCCCTGTACCCTCGCTAACATCCACAGCCTCATTCGGCCGGGGGCAGCGTTCCAGCCTGACTTCGTTATCCTGAAGGTCAGCCAGAATCCGATCACCGGCGAGTACAGCCTGGGGCTTTCCTCCGAAGCGCTGCAGACGGCGGTTGACAGCGCCTCACTCGTGATCGCTGAGCTTGATGCGGGCATGCCTTTTACCCAGGGTGCAAGTATCATTGACGAGGGCAAGATTGATTATTTAATTGTCGAGGGGGTGCAGCCGGTACATGAACTGCCAGCCCCGGATTTTGATAATCTGAGCGAGATCGAACAGCGCATCGGCAAGCTGATCACGGAAAACTATATTGCCGACGGAGTGACCCTGCAGGTGGGGATTGGGAAAATTCCCGATGCGGTGGTGGCTATGATCAAGGAAGGAAATTTTCACGATCTGGGGGTGCAGACCGAGCTGTACGGGGACGGGCTCATGCAGCTGCAGCAAGCAGATATTGTCACCAACCGGCGCAAGAAGGAAAACACCAATTTCAGTGCCACCAGCTTGATCATGGGTTCCAAAGAGTTGTATGACTATGTGCATATGCGCACCGGGGTACAGATGTATCCCTGCGCTTATACGAATCATTACGAGATCATCCGGGCCAATGCCCCCTTTGTCGCTATCAATACTGCCATGGGCATTGACCTTTTCGGCAATGTCTGGGCTGATTATGTGGATGCGCGCCGCTACTATAGCGGGGTAGGCGGTCAGCCTGACTTTGTGCGTGCTCTCCATGATCCGCAGTACGGCACAGCCATCATCGCTTTCCCGAGCATCACTGCCAAAGGTCAGTCCAAGATCGTCCCAGCCCATCCCCAGGGCGTCACTCTGACTGCGTCCTCGTACGATAGCATTGTGGTTGTTACCGAACAGGGTCTGGCTGATCTGCGCGGGCTGACTGCTGGAAAAGGCGCTGGCTATCGCCAGCATCACTCATCCGAATTTCCGAGAAGAATTTCTGCGCAGTATTGTGGACGATCCCTTGTTCACCAAGCCGCGCGGCTATAGCTCCGGCAAGCCGCCCAAAGGGGTGAAGATGTATGAGGGGTAAATCGTTTCGCTTTTGTGCTGTTTTTTACTTTAGATTGCGTTCAAGATTCAGGGCTCAGGAAGTTGAAGGATAAATCTGCCGCCTGAAATCAAACCCAGAAATGATACATTGATATAAGATTTTTTTATGCATCAACCCAACTGGCACCGTCTGAAAACTGATCCCCAGCTTCGCCACAAGCTTGAAAAGCGCGCGCAAATCGTGCGGGCAATTCGTGAGTATTTCTGGTCGCAGGATTTTATTGAAACAGAAACGCCCACCCTCGTGCATGTTCCGGGCATGGAGCCGTATCTCGATCCATTTAAAACAGAATTGCGCGACGAGGGCGGCAAACGGGCGGATGCCTACCTGATCACCTCGCCGGAATATGCTATGAAGAAATTGTTAGCTGGCGGTATGGAGCGCATTTTCCAGCTTACCCGCAGCTATCGCAACCGTGAGACACTTAGCACCCAGCACAGCCCGGAGTTCACCATCTTGGAATGGTACCGCGCTAACGCCACGTATGAAGACATTATGCGCGATACAGAGGAACTTGTTGCGTATATTGCCAGGAAAGTGCTCGGTACAACACACGTGCAGTATCAAGGCAAACCGCTAGAGCTTGCACCTCCCTGGAAGCGCACCTCTTTTGCTGCGGCGCTTGAGCAGTATGCCGGGGTGCGCTACGACGAGATAGAAACGCAGGCGAAACTTCAGGCGTTGTTACGCAAACGCAGCTATCGGGTGAGCGATACTGACGACTGGGACACTCTGGTCCTCCAGTTGTTTGTCCAGGAGGTAGAGCCAAAGCTCGGACAGGAACAGCCGGAAATCATTTTTGACTACCCGGCGTCGCAGGCGGCGCTCGCCACTATCTCGCCGCGCGATGCACGTTTTGCCCAACGATTCGAGGTATATGCCCGCGGTATCGAGCTGTGCAATGCGTTTAACGAGCTGACGGACGCTGCAGAACAGCGCAGACGGCTGGAAGAGGAGCGTAAACTCCGACAACAGCTCGGCAAGGATGACTATCCGGTCGATGAAACCTTCCTGGCAGCGCTTGAGACAGGCATGCCCCCGGCAGGTGGTAATGCGCTCGGAGTAGATCGCCTCGCCATGTTGCTACTGGACACTGACCGGATGGCTGATATAGTATGGTGTCCGTGGTTCGAGATGTTCGATCTCAGCTAAAGGTCTTGTTTACCATTCATTGTGAGGATGTGCGTATGGAAATTAACGATCTGAAAAAAGGGGTTGTCATCAAGATTGACGGTCAGCCGTTCCGGGTGATCGAGTATCAGGCAGTCAAACCAGGGAAAGGCACGGCATTTGCACGCACCAAACTGCGCTCGCTGCTCGGCGATAAAGTGATTGACTGCACCTTCAAGGCTGGTGAAAAAATCGAGGGTGCGGATGTGAGCTATCAGGAGTGCCAGTATCTCTATTCAGACGGGTCGGCATATCATTTCATGATCACCGATACCTACGAGCAGGCCTCGCTCCCTGCGGACGTAGTCGGCGATACCGCCCGCTTTCTCAAGGAAAACATGGAAGCTCGCCTCGTCTTCTTCGAAGGCAATCCAGTTGATCTCATCATCCCGGCCAAGATGAACTTTCTGGTTACCGAAGCCGAGGATGCCGCCAAGGGTGATACGGCGACCGGGGCGGTCAAGCAGGTGACCATCGAGACCGGCGCAAAGATTACGGTTCCGCTGTTCGTCAAACAGGGTGATACCATCCGGGTGAATACCGAAACCGGCAGCTATGATGTGCGGGTATAGACTGCTCATGCGGTAGCAGTACATGTATGCTTGCTTTAGCGAAAGACTTTCCTCTCAGGAAGGTCTTTTTTTGCGGCAGGTTTTGTATTGCAGTATAAAGCCTTGCGTTTTTGTGCGTGGTATACAGATCTCACATACATCCTGACCTTTCCCCCTTGCTGCTGCCCGTAAATGCCTAGTGTTACGGCGGCTGGCACTTTGTGCCGGCTGGTCGATCGCCGGAGGCGCCGCAGCTGAAATCAGAGGGGTATGCAGTTGGTTATAAATTAAAAAAGAAAGGACATGATGAAAAAAACATGTATCCGGATAGTGTCTGTTTGTGTCGGTCTGCAGATGCTGTGTATGGGTTCGGTTATGCCCACGGATGCAGCGGATACGGTTGGGATCGATCTTGCTGTCGATGAAGCGGATTATTTTGATTATTCACAGAAAGTTTGGACGGAGCAGGAATTACTGCTGCAGGCAGCCGAGGATGCAAGCAATCCCGGCAGTTCGCGCAACAGTCCGGACATAGCTGCCGGGCGTGTTGCTGTAGTGCAGCAGGAATCACGTGCTTGCCCACCCTGGATCAGCGACCGGCAGGCTCCGGTTGCCGCGGAAAAAGACGCCGCCGCTATCATTCGTACAATTAACCTCAGGCATCCTTTTGACGGGAAAAACGGAGTCAAATACAACATCGGGGGCGTATTCGGGGACGAGCAACACGCAATCGCTGATGTCTACATAACTTGGTTTTCTGATGGTTTGGAAAGCTGCGGCAGCGAACCGTTCAGCATTATCGCCATTAAAAAAGATACCGGCTGGGAGGTAGTGGAGAAAGGTGATCGCGATTTCAGCCCTGTGCTTGATTCGTTTTCTTCGCAAATACTCTCGGAAGCAGAGAAAGAACAAGCTTCCATAACATATATCGGAGGAGGGGCAACGGTCGGACACTATGCATTACCCTATAAAGGCGGAGTTATCGAGACGGTCCACCGGCACAGCGACTCTTATAACGAGACCGGCAATTATTTTGATTTTCCGGATATTGACTACGAACCCGTCCATGCGGCCGGAGCCGGGTATATTGCGGTCATCGATGATCAGCATCTGGATTCCGAGACCAACACCGATCCGGCTCATAATAATCGTATAGTCATTGATCACGGCAACGGGGAGTACTCCCATTATCTGCATCTGGATACCAATTCCGTCCCCGATGAACTGCAGGTAGGATCATATGTGCGCCAAGGACAGTATATCGCCCGGTCGGGTAATACCGGTTATTCATCCGGACCGCACCTGCATTTTCACATTAGTAACACCGCAAGTAATGGCGGCACTATCTACAATCCCTATTTTGAGGATATACCCGGTCACTATATTGCTAGTCCTACCTCTGCGAGCGGCCAGACCAGATATGAGTCGGGCAACTATACTATTGAGGATAACGTGTATACGGGTGATTTTACCGGGGATGGCAGGACGGACGTGCTCCTGCATCGGGGCAACGCGCTATCCCTGCTGTATTACCGTGAGAATCCCACCAGACTGCAGCAGCTATGGATAGCGCAAAATGGAAAAATCACCGGGACAGGCGACTGGTATATCGGCGCGCATGACCGGATCTATGTAGCGGATTTTAACAATGACGGGAAGGACGACTTGTATATCAGAAGCGGCGAATGGCTGGGATTGATCAAATCCAATGCATCCAGCTTCAGTACGGTCAAGATCTACGGCGGCGCGATTGGTTCCTGGGTGCTTGATGCAGATGACCTGTCGGAAACCGGTGATTACAACGGCGATGGGAAAGATGACCTGTTCGTGCATACTGCGCACCGGTGTCACCATGCCAGCTGTCCGGTCAACTCAGCCGGCTACCTCAGGACAAGCGGCACGGGACTCACGCTTGTCTGGAAGGCTGATGCTGCTATCGGGGGATGGAATCTCGGATATGCAGACCGCTTTTTTACTGCTACAATCAATACTGACAGCAAAGATGACCTGTATGTCCGGAGTGGCGGCTGGGTCGGACTGGTGATAGCAAACGGCAGTTCGTTCAGCGTGCCGTGGGGAAGCGGCAGTCCATTGGGAGGTCCGGACGGGAACTGGTATTTCAGCGAACGTGACAGTAGTATGGTCAGCGATTATGATAACGACGGGAAAGAAGATTTGTTCATCCAGACACAGCGCTACGGTCAGTCAACCAAAAGGGCAGCTATGCTTCGCTCCAAAGGAACCTCCCTTGAGACAACCTGGCAGACCGCCAACTGGATAGGCGGCTGGTCCTTGCAGCCGGGAGATAAGCGGGTGGCCGGGGAAATTACCGGGGACGGTAAAGATGATCTGTTTGTACATAATGGATCCTATGTCGGTATACACCGTTCAAACGGGAGCAGTTTCAGCACCCTGTGGACCCATGCCGGCTGTTTGGGCGGATGGTGCGTTTCGTCAGGAGACCAGTACTATCCCATGGAAGTAACCCGTGACGGGAAAATGGATGTGCTCGTGAGAAGCAGGGAGTATATCGGGATTTTCCGTTCAACAGGCACTGCCTATACATTTCACTGGGGACAGGGTTCCCCGTTGGGATCGTGGTATTTCCACTAATGCAGGATACTGAAACATGAACAAAAAAACCGTGTGGGTGGTTATTGTCGGTGGGCTGGCAGCAGCAGGCATGATCGGCAGTATGCTGTTGCGTCCAGCCTGGTTCGAGCAGCTTTTTGCCGGTGCATCCCGGGAAACTGAGAGCAATACTCCCGCCGACCATGACCGGGATACCGATGCGTCATCTGCAGAAACACCTCTTTCCCCTGCGCTTGCTGACCCGCTGTCACCTCCGCTTATTCAGCCTGACGCGAATACAGGGGATGACATGCCGGGAGAGGCGGTCGCCATGACACTGGATACGCAGCCATGGGCGACACAGCACGGGGAGGATCAGCAGTGGTCCATGGCATATCCGGAGAACATGTTTGTGTACACTCAGGCGACCATACCGCAGCAAACCATTTTTTCCAATAAAGCCTATGCCGGCTTTGAGCCGGGAGGCTGCTATGCACAGGGTACTTGTGAACTGGACAGCTACGGGGCGGATCTTGACTGGTTTGTCGTGATTTTGCAGTATGAGGAGGTGCCTGTTGACGTATGGACAGACGGAGGTATCTGTACTGATACTGCCTCCTGCATCATCGGCCAGTGCGAAAAAGAGAGCGCCTGCCAGTACCCGCATCCTGGCGGGATAGCCCTGCCGTTTGCCTGGGTTGATTCCACCCCCCTGGAGTGCTGCAACGACGCATATTACCGGGCACCGCTGGCTGATAACGATTGGGTGCTCAGTCTGCCTGCTGATTACGGAGGGTACCGGTTTCTCATGTATGCGAATGGGAGGCTCTATACTGTGCAGTATCTCTCCCGTCATATCGTTGATACTGCTTCCGGCATGCTCATCCGCAATCCGCAGCCCGAGCCGGAACTTTACCAGGATATTTTCAGGCAAATGCTGGCATCGTTTCAGACGGTCTGAGCAGTCGGATCCCGAACTACACGCTCTATCCAACAACCGGTACGTTTATAGTGTACCGGTTGTTTTATCCACTATCCTAGAAATACCGCTCGGGTTACAATGAGGATGTTACTCATCAGCACCAGATACCATGGCAGCATTACAGTACGATATAATTTTAGTGACCGGCGAGGAACATGAGGATCACCCCTACTCACCCAGCGGGGTAATTGCGCGTGTGCTCATGGATGCAGGCTACCGGGTCGGGGTGATCGAGAAGCCGGAGAGTAAAGAGGATTATAACCGCTTAGGCAAACCGGCGCTGTGTTTCGGGGTGACCTCGGGCTCGATCGACAGTATGCTGCTCAACTACACCCCGCTCAAGCGCCGGCGGGAGATCAAGGGCGCAAAGGCGATCCCTGACCGGGCGCTCATCGTGTACTGCAATCGCATTCGAGAATATTTCAAGCAGACGACTCTGGTTATCGGCGGGATCGAGGCGTCCATGCGCCGCTTCGCACACTATGATTACTGGGATGACCAGGTGCGCCGCAGCATCCTGCTCGATAGCCGGGCTGATATCCTGGTCTACGGTAACGGGGAAAAACAGATCGTTGAGATCTGCTCCCGCTTGCGCGCCGGTGAGCCGCTTGCCGGCATCGCCGGTACCTGCATGGTCGTCCCGGCGCTCAGCAAACAGGCAACCGTGCTCCCCGCACATGAACAAGTTGCCAAAGATGCGGATGCATACTGTCAGATGCAGGAAGCCTTTGGCATGCACCGGGAGCTGGTCCAGCCGCATGGCAACCGGTATGTGGTGCAATACCCCTATCCGCGCTATACGAGTGCTGATCTGGATGCCATTTTTTCACTGCCGTTTTCCCGGAAATTACGGCCGGGTTCATTCTTACGCATGGCTCAGTTTTCCATCCAGAGCCACCGCGGTTGCTGGGAGAACTGTCATTTCTGTTCACTTGCCCTGCATCAGGGAGAGCGGATCGTTTCGCGCAGCGAAGCTAGTCTTTGTGCTGAAGCGGAGCAGCTGACCCGGCATGCTGATTTCAAAGGATATATCGACGATGTCGGTGGTCCTACCGCCAATATGTACGGGGTGGACTGCGGGCGATGCACAACGCGTACCTGTAAAACCTGTCCGCATCTGAACCGGAGTCAGCAGCGGATTACTACCCTGTTACGACAATTGAGAAAGATACCGGGAGTGAAAAAAGCCTTTGTACGCAGTGGCATCAATTACGAATTGGCTCTTGCGGATCCTGAGTATCTGGCGGAATTATCCGCACATCATATTTCCGGCTGTCTGAAGATTGCACCCGAGCATGTGTCTGAACGCGTTTTGCGCCTCATGAATAAAAGCAGTCGTCAGCTTGATCCTTTCATCAAGATTTTCGCCCGGATGAACGCCAGGCGGAAGCAGTATCTGCGGTTTTATTTCATGATTGGTCATCCGGGCGACACGCTTGTTACCACCCGGCAACTGGTCGGTAAGCTGCGGCGTTTACGCAATATCGAACAGTTCCAGCTATTTGTCCCTTTACCTATGACCGTATCTGCCTGCATGTACTGGTCAGGCAAAAATCCTTATACCGGCGAATCGGTCGAGGTGGTACGCGACTTCCACGGCAAGAAGGAACTAAAGCGGCTGGTGTTGCCGTTGGTTAGGCAGCACAGTAAAACAGAAGCATAGTCATTTTGAGCATGAACTGATGCTAGCGGGCAACGATCGAGAGCGGTTTAATCATATAACCCTGGGATTCGATGGTTATGATCACTTCGGGGAGCGCTTCCTCAGTGAGACTATCCCCGATATGCATGAGGATGATCGCTCCGGGCTCCAGATGATCATAGATGCGCTGTTTGACTTCTGCGGCTGTGCGTCCCTCTGATTCCTGCCAGTCGAGAGCATCGACTGTCCAGTAGACAGACTGATATCCTGTTTGGGCAGCGACGGCGAGGATATGGTCGTCCCGTTCGCCGTAGGGAGGACGAAAAAAGGGCTTGCCCGTTTTTCCTGTCAGGCTGGTTAGCAGCTCATCGGTCTGGGTCAACTCGGTGACGATTTCCTCATCGGTTATTTGTTTAAGATGAGGATGGTGGTAGGTATGGTTAAAAATGTCATGCCCACAGGCGGCGATCCGTTTGGTGGCGTCCGGATTTTTTTCCATCCAGTCTCCAGTCAGGAAAAAGGTTGCCTGCAGCTGGTGATCTGAAAGCGTTGTTAGTATACCGTTCAGAGACTGGACGCCGCTGCCGCCATCGAATGTCAGGACAATCACCGCCTCAGACGTGTTGATCCTGGTTAGTTCAGGCGGAGTGCTTGTGAATACTGGTAAAGGGGTTACTTCCGGAGCAGACTCCGGTGTGATCGGTAGAGAAGGTTGTACTGGCTCATCAGTCGGCTGGTCGCTGATCACGTCAAATGCGATGATCGGTTTGTCCGGCTCCGAAACCGCAGCCGGGGCAACAGAGGAGGTGACAGCCTCTGGCAGGGACGGCGCAGCCCTGTGCGGCTGATCATAGACTTCACGGGCGAGCATGGTAGTGGTCACTGCCAGCGCGAACAAGAGGGCATAAGAGACGATTTGTCTTAACATAGATTCTCCTGAAATCTTTCAGGAGAGATGATGGCAGAATGTTGATCGTGTAGCAAGCAGACATGGAAGCTGAGGGTTTTGCCGTTGATGACCACGAGACACCAGACAAACAGCAGGCTGAAGACTAAAGACTGAAGACTAAGGCCCCCAGCTATTTCTGTTTCAGCACAATGGCATTGGGCAGCAGGCGGCCGGGTCCAGTCAGATAATGACCTTGATAGTAGAGTGCTGAACTGCCGCCGCCGTCAAGGTTCAGCGCTGAGGTGGCGCCGAGTGCCTGCATGGCATAGGCGGCGTCTATGACTGAGGCATTGGAAAAGGTGGCGAGATACAGGTATTGGCTGTCGAAACCAAAAGCACCGCGGGCGGCTTTCTGCTGCTGCTTGCTGTCCGTGTTGCCGGTGTTGGCGACGATCGTACCATTGTGCAGAAGAAGGGGGAAATTGAAGATCGCCGCGTCTAGCCCGGTTTCTGGTACGGAAGTATCATGCCAGACATTGAACGAACCGTCAGGCTGCGCCGCCCATTTGCCGGCCCAGTGGCTGGTGATGGTCGAGCCGCTGACCGTGATGGCTCCCCGGTCGTTCCAGTCGCGATTCGCCCAGTTGATCCAGCGGTTAGTCAGGCTGTCGTAGAGGGGGGTATCATAGTAGTAGCGTGAGCTTGAGCAATAGGCATAATCAGGCGGGCAGAAATAGCTGCCGTGCATG
>JAKQHK010000075.1 GCA_029573015.1 bacterium | reverse complement strand
CCGTTATACCCCTTCTGGAGTAAGCGGACTGGATGCTGGGGGTTCAGTATCGCCATTGACAGGCGTAACCTTCTCAATACTGACTGATTGCATGATATCGCCCACCTGGATCGTCTGAACGATATCAAGCCCTTCCACCACCTGCCCGAACAGGTTGTACTGCTTGGGCAATTCTAACCAATCAGTTTTACAAATAAAGAATTGGCTGCCGTTCGTATTTGGACCGCTGTTGGCCATGGCTACGCATCCAGCGACATAGTCTCCCTGCACTGGTTCGTCCTCAAACGCACTGCCCCAGTAGCTTGTCCCGCCGGTGCCGTTGCCGAGCGGATCGCCACCCTGGATGACATTGGCATCGCTGCGGTGAAACGACAAACCGGTATAGTAACCGGATTCAGCCAAACGGACAAAATTTTCCACGGTTTTTGGTGCTTTATCCGGATAGAGTTCAAAAACGATCGGTCCTCTGACTGTTTGGATCGTCACCCGGGCGTTCTGATAGTCAGCACCGTTGTAGTCTGCCAGTTCGGCAGGTGGTTGTGCAACTTGCGGTTTGGGATGATTGGGACCCCAAAAGATAACAATACCCCCTACGATCACCAGCGTTATGAATCCGCCGACGATCAGGGTAAACATCTTCCAGTTGGTTGGCACGCCTTGCTCCTTAATGATTATGAAAAATACCTGTTGCAGTATACTAAAATCATAGTTTTGCCGTAAAGCATTTACTGGGAAAAAAGGAAATCTCCTGAAGGTATCTGGCGTTCACCAGTCCGCTGGTCGGCGGTATACAGTCTGATACGGTCAGCCTGAAATCTGAAAGTGTAACGGCTGCACCGCGCTTCGACGTCCGGCTGCGCTGCGCTATATCCCTTGGCGCTGCTGATGCGGGCTATAGTCAGATGGGCATGAAATGGCCGATCATCCTTTTTCTCCGCGTAATTGGCAACCTGTTCCCGGATCGTGTTCTGCAGCCCGGTCAGAGCGTCGGTTGCGGCGGCACCAAGCCAGACTACGCGCGGATAGCGCGCGCTGCCGAAATGACCACAACCGGTGACGGTTACAGCAAACGGACGGGTCTGGCTGGCGATTTCCCTGATATGCTCTACCGCCCGGCTGAGCTTGTCCTCATGCACGGTGCCGAGATAGAGCAGCGTCAGATGCGCGGTCTCGGTTTTCTGAAAACGTACAGGCAGGTGCATTTCTTTAAGCGCGCCAACCAGCTCGACAAAGCGGGTAATCTCCTCTTCCGGCAGTGGCAAGGCAAAAAAACAATTAGCGACTTTCATGAACAGATCCTTCCAGATAAGGCAGTAAACGCAGCTGTCTCGTCAGAATTGCTTCCACCTCCTCGTCAGCTGTCTGATCAAAATACTGGTAAAATCTGCCGACTGCCTGGAACGGTTCCGGTGTCTTCAGGCAGACAGCCTGGTCAGCAGCCTCGAACAGCACTTCGATCGTCTCTGGTGGGGCTACGGGCAGGGCCACGATGATCTCCTGCACCTGCAGACTCCTCAGCAATCCGATCGCCGCCAGCATGGTCAGACCGGTAGCGGCACCGTCATCGACAAGGATCGCCCGAATCGATCGCAGCTCAGGCAGGAAATGTCCAGAGCGCCAGCGTAAAATACTTTGTTTGATAAGGGTGTGTGCCTCCTCGACGACATGATCGACGTACTCACCCTCAATGCCGTAATACACAAGCGCCGCTTCGTTCAGGACCGGGTCAGCATTTTCCGCGATTGCTCCTATGGCATACTCGGGGTTTCCCGGAGCAGGGAGCTTGCGGCAGATCACTGCCTCAAGCGGCAGATGATACGCGGTAGCGATTTCATCAGCAATGACAAGTCCGCCCCGCGGCAGACCGAAGACAGCAGTCGCAGGCTGTGCTGACTGATCAGCCAGCTGCCCGGCAAGCTGACGTCCGGCATCACGGCGGTCGATAAAAATCATGGCTTTACTTCCTTTTGGTTATTTGCAGTTTGACGGCTTTATAGTCCCCGGGCTGAAGACTGCCCAGGGTATAACCACCAAGCGCGGTTCGTTTCAAGCTGCGGACCGGAAATCCCAATTCACGAAATAAAATGCGCAGATGCCGCTTTTTGCCGCTCGCCAACAGACAGCGTACCAGAGTGCAACCGTGCTTTGTTTCCAAAATATAGATACGGCTGCAGGAGTAGCGGACACCCTCAACCGTGACTCCCTCACGCGCCTTGCGAATGCTGTCCTTGCGGAACAAGCCGGACAGCAGAACTTCATAGACCTTTTCCACGTTGCGGGAGGGATGGCTTAGTTCCTGGACAAGATTGCCGTCATTCGTCAGCAGCATCAGTCCCTCGGAATCCTTATCCAGTCTGCCGATATAGGTCAGTCCCCGGGTATCAAGCCCTTTGTCCTGCAAATAGGCAAAGATCGTTTGCGACTCACCCTGCGAACGGTGCGAGGAAACAAGGCCGACGGGTTTATAGAAAATAAAGTACTTTTTTGCTTCGCTGCGGATCTCCTTACCTGCAATCCTGACCCGGTCGGTATCAGGATCGACCATGCTGCCCATGGCGGTAATCGCGATGCCGTTTACCGTTACAGCCCCCTGCCGGATCAGCTCCTCAGCCTGGCGGCGGGAACAGTAGCCTGATTGGGCGATGAAGCGTTGTAATCTCATGGTATCCTATCCAAATAAGCCGAGATACATTCCTCGGCTTAACTATTAATAAAAAAAGCAAAAAGCGTTTCTTATCCCTTCTGTTTTCTCTGGACGCGCGTTTCCTTGTACAGCTTTTTGAGCTTATGCTTACGCATTTTTTTACGGCGCCATTTTTTTACACTGCCCACTCGTGAGCTCCTTTCGGGAAATAATACTTACTGACTGATAAACTGTTGTCTGTGTAATAAAGCGTTAGAAAGTGTGATTTCATCCGCATACTCGATATCACCCCCTACCGGAACGCCGTGCGCGATCCGGGTAATACGTATCTTATACGGTTCCAGGATTTTTGCAAGGTACATTGCGGTTGTTTCCCCCTCAGTCGTGGGATTGGTCGCGAGCACAATCTCTGTGATCGACGGTCGGGAATCCTTGACCCGATCAATCAATTCCTTGATTTTCAAATTTTCCGGACCGATACCATCAACCGGCGATATTTCTCCCTGCAGCACATGATACACTCCTCGGAATTGGCCGGTTTTTTCCAGGGCATAGCAGTCGAGCGGTTCGCTGACCACGCAGATCTGCTGATGATCTCGCTGCTCGTCCGCACAAATCGCGCAGGGGTTTGATTCAGTGATCGTATGGCAAACTGCACAATAGTCTAACCGCGCATGCAGACTGACCAGGGCGGCACTCAAGGCTTCCGCTTGGGCAGGCGGCTGCTTGAGCAGATAGAATACCAGTCGGGAAGCGGTCTTGGGACCGATGCTCGGTAATTTGCTCAATTCATCGATTGCCTGTGCCACAGGCCGGGGCAAGCGGGCTTCAGAAATCATGGATAGAATCAGAATATATTAAGTGAGACCAGGAATATTCAAACCCCCGGTTATAGCCTGCAGCTCTTTTTTGGCTGCTTCCTGCGATTCGCTGATCGCCTTGTTGAACGCATTTTTGATCGTGGCTTCCAGCTCGCGGATATTCTCCATCTCCTGCACCGTAGGATCAAGTTTGACCTCCCGGATCTGCTGGTCTCCGGTGATCGTGATGGTAGCGCTGCCATACTGGACGACCAGCTCACGCTTGCTTAGTTCCTTCTGGGTCTTGTCCATCTTGCGTTTCATGTCAAACGCCTGTTTCATCAGTTTAGCCTGGTCAAGCATGGGTATATCTCCTCTTCATTAATCAATGACTGAACCGCCGAACATCTTGAGCGCCTCGTCAATGAGTGAATCACCGCTTCCCGTGGCTGGCCGAACCGGCTCGGCGGGTTTGGCTGATTTTTCACCCAGACGGCAGACTATGCCCAGTTTGGCACCCAGTACTTTTTCAAGAGCATCCTCGACAATGGTGCGGTGCGGTCTTTTTTCTATCTGATCCTTGTGAAACGAATAATAAAATTCAATCACCAGTTTTCCTTCCGGATCAAACTCGAGCGGTTTGCCTCCCCGGAGAAACGCGGCCACGGAATGATTCATCGGCTTGGTAGCCTGCAGGATCTCGTCCCAGCGTTGCGTAACCGTAGCAAAAGGGATGGTATGACGCTCCGGCGAGGATGCCGGTTTCGCTATCTCTGTGGGCTCTGGTTCCGGACTTTCCGCAGGCGCGACCTCAACCGGTTCCGCTGCTACGAGAGTTTTATTCTTCTTGCTTGATGTACGGGATGCAACTGGCGTTTCGGTTTGTTTTGACGAGACCATCTGAACATCTGCCGTGGTAACAGAAACAGCCTGTACAGGTATCGACTCTGAAGTGGTCACTTTCTGTTTTGTCGCAGTCGTACCGGACGGCCAGCAGCGGATCACAGCCAGCTCCAGCGGAATAAGCGGATTGTCCAGCCGTCTCGCCTGCAATCTCGCTTCCAGCAGCGCCTGCTCGAACGCGAGCATTGCTGCATGATCGAGCCGGGTTGCCTGCCCTTGGAGGCGCTGCAGCTCCTCCGGCGTCAGATCCAGCATGGGAAACATTTTCTCTCCCCCTGCCTGGAGGAGGAGCAGTTTGCGGCCGTACTCAAGCGCATTGGCGCAGAACTGGATGAGGTTCTGACCGGCAGCTGCCAGGGCATGCAAACGGGACAGCGCTGCCTGGATATCCTGCCCGGCAATATCGTTAAAAAAAGCATTGATCTCTTCACTGTCCACCACCCCGAGTATCTCCCGGGCGGCAGCTATGGTAATCTCACCGGTCTGGTAGCTGATCACCTGCTCGAGCATGGACAGGGCGTCGCGAAGCGCTCCCCTGCTCAGTTGCGCGATCAGAGCATACACCTGTGCATCAGCCTGCACCTTCTCCTGTTTGCCTACCTGTGTGATATGCGCTTCAATCTGTTCAATAGTCAAATAGCGAAAATCAAAACGCTGACAACGCGAAAGAATAGTTGCCGGTATGTCGAACGGTTCAGTGGTAGCAAGAATGAAAACAACATGATCAGGCGGTTCTTCCAAAGTCTTCAGGAGTGCATTGAAGGCTCCCTTGGAGAGCATATGCACTTCGTCGATAATATACACCTTGTACGCAAGCTGGGTCGGCCGAAAACTGATCTTGTCGCGCAATTCCCGGATATTGTCCACCCCGGTGTTGGAGGCAGCATCGATTTCAATGATATCAAGGGCAGCACCAAGCGCGATACTTTGACAGCTTGCACATGTCCCGCAGGGTTCGAACGTATCCCCAGTGCGTTGCGGTGAGAGGCAGTTGATCGCTTTGGCAAATATACGGGCAATGCTTGTTTTCCCTGTACCGCGCGGTCCAGCGAACAGGTAGGAGTGCCCAATGTTTTCTGACGCTAAGGCATTCTGCAGGGTACGTACGACGTGCTCCTGACCGACTACCTCGGCAAAATTTTGTGGACGATAGGTATGATACAGCGACATGCGCTTCGTTTTCTTTTACTATCTGTAGGTAAAATCTACCAAAAAATGAGCTCTGTCAGTATAGCATAAAAAAAGTCGTTAATGGTCCTTGACATATTGTAAGGCAGATGGTATATTTATGTGATTTACGGTTTCATAAGTACATTAAAAACAGATACAAATCCCTTGAAAAACGAACAGTAGCAGGAAGGCATCTGCTTGTGAGGTGGAAGTTTGGGAGTGCGCTCTATTTTGGATATCGCCCCCAAGACTGGACCCCTCATCGGCAGAACTCTCCCTGCTACTTCACCCAAATGACTCCTAGTAGTCCAGTCGTGATTCTATCACACCGGACGGTGAAAGAGAAGAGAGTTATCACAAAAAAGAGTAGAAAGGGAGATGGGAAAGAGAGGTCTCTTCTGCAATACGACCTACATCCTGCGCCAAAACTGCTTTGGCAGCTTAGGATAGCTCAGGGACTAACGCGAAGCCCCTCGTCTACTACCCTAAAAAACTACCAAAACTCTATCGACGCAGATGGTAGGAACAAGCAGATAAGCACCTGACTTGTACGTTCTTTCCTACCATTTGCTAGAGAGAGACCTCAAAACAAATAGCCAAAATCAAATCTTAACCGTTTGACTAACGCTAGCAAAAACAAAAACAAAACATAATTCATCAAAGGTGAATTATAAAAAAAGACGAGTAAGAGACCTCCTTTCCTCAAAACAAGGGATTAAAAAAAAGCATTCCGGCATTGGAATGCTTTTTTTGCATCTCTGAAATAAAATAGTCCTCCTCTCGTCTACACATCCCCTCATCACTTCATCACCTCAAGCTCTCCCTACAGCGCTCCTTCCCACAGGTACAGCAGATAGCTACGCGACTCAGCTGGTCGGGCGCTGATATCTACCCCGGCTACGGACACCTGCAACTGCGTTGAGCCGGAAAAAACCGTATCCCAGAAGCCGTGCTGCTCGTAGCGGATCACCCGCGCTGAACTCAGACCGGCAATCTCTTTGGTCTGCGTCACTGCGTCCTCGAAATCCCCCAGTTGATCCACCAATCCATACTGCAAGGCCTGCTGGCCGGTAAAGACCCGACCGTCAAAGACGACAGCCTGGTCAGCCTCCTGGATACCGGAACGGTGCTCGAGCACCTGGGAGCGGAATTCCGCAAATGATTCATCCACGATTGACTGGAATATGGCTGATTCCTCCTCGCTGACAGCCCGGAGAGAATTGCCGATATCCTTATGCTCACCAGATTTGAAGACCGTCTCTGCCAAGCCGATTTTGTCTGCCAGCCCCTCGATATTGCTTACCGAAAGGATCACGCCGATGCTACCGGTAAGCGTTTCAGGATGCGCGACAATGCGTTCTGCGGGTAAGCTGACATAGTAACCACCCGACGCTGCCACCTGGCTGAAATACGCCACTACCGGCTTCTGAGCTGCGAATTCAGTAACCTTGTCATAAATACGTACCGAGGGATAGCTTCCTCCTCCCGGAGAGTTGACATCCAGAATAACCGCTTTAACCTGTTCATCCTCCATTGCCTGATCGAGTTCTTCGATGATCGCATCAGCCACAGCATAGCTGTCAGAATCCCATGGCGAACTCCCCTCCCCTTCGACGATTTCCCCTGATATGGGAACCACCAGGATCACATCCTCGCTCTCTGCTTCACCAGCTACAAGCACCTCCTCAGTTTCAGCCGGTCCGAAGCTATCAGACACGCTATCGATCTGACGCGCGCCCCAGACGATGAGCATGATCAAGCCGATAGCCGCGATACAACCGCAGCTGCCAATGGCAGAAGTGACATAGAGATAGACTTTACCGAGATTATTCCACAACGAGCCAGGTCTCTCGGTCGCAGCCGCGCGCAAGGCTGTCTGCTCCTGTAGACGATTATCAGCTGATGAAGTAATCATGCGTTCTTACCTTTGCAACTCAAAGACTAAACAGTGACAGTATAGCGGGCGGTGGAGCGGGAGACAAGCAATCCATGCGTCTAGTTGCTCTGCCAATACTTTGTCCCAGAAAGAATATTAAACGGATAAAATAATATATGCGGTCTATCTGATGTCATCGCAATCAGGGACTCCTCCCAGCCAAAACACGTTCTCTGGTACGGGTGCTTATCGGGGTGGGAGACTGTGCTAATAATTATCCGAAATCCCAACTAGCTATTCGAATGATTTACCTGAAGGGTCCTCAAAGCCAGCTGGCAATCCGACTAATTCATAACCATCCTGTCGCATGTGATCGACCATATCCTGAGTTAAATTGATCTCATGAGCGGCACCCCTTTTATCGGCCGGTATAGCATCGTCAAAATAAGCGGTCTTGCGTCCGTTCGACCCAGGGACATCTAAACCAAGTTCATCGTAATATATCCTTGTCACAGTACCCTTTCGGTAAACAATAAACGATCGCATTATAATTTTTCATAAATACTATCGAATTCTCCCTCATACGCATCAAACACGTGCGAAAAAATCGAGTTAGTCTTCTGATCAAACAAGCGCTTGTCATAGACAGGTGGCAGAAGATCCAGCGTCTCCTCGATCGCTACCTGGACCTGCGCTCTCGCGTACTCCTTGGCGCGCCAGCCCAAGACCAATAACTCTTTGAGTTTAGGAAGCAAAGCGCGGGCAACCTTTTTGACCTCGGCCTGCTCCTGCTTGTTGAGCTTGGGCTCGGGCTTGGTCAGCAGATCGTAAATGACCAGCTCCTCCTCATTTTCGAGACCTTCACGCACCGCTCGTGCATCTTCCTCGTCCAGCTTCTGGGCAAAGTCCAGGAGATCCTGATAAATCTCCTCCAATGAATGGCTGCCCGCGTTGTACTCGTCGATCATGGTTTTGAACTTCTCGACCAGATCAATGCGGGTACGGTTCATCTCAAACATACGATTCACGCGATCCTGCAAAAGCTGCTGCAAGAGATCAATCGCGTGCCGTTTCTGGCCCTGGGCGAAGTGCTCTGCGAGTTTATCGAAGTCGATCTTGGACAGATCCATCGGCTCGGTAGCAGTGATGTCATAGCCAGTCGTCCCGATGGTGTCATCCAGGAGTTCCTCGACCCGACGGATGATGTCGGTGATATCGACTTCCAGCCGCCTGGTTTGGATGTTGTCAGCAATCATCAGATAGAGTTTAACTCGATCGTAGTATTGCGCGCCTCGCCCATCAGGCAATAAGGCTTTGTAAAGTCGATAGCAGGTCTGAGCCTGGTTCAAGAACTCCTTGCGTACTTTCTCGGACTGCATGAACGTCTCGGCAGCTGCATTGATGAGGCGCAGCAGCTCCATCTGTTCCGCCTCCTGCAGCTCGGACTCGACCACGC
>JAKQHK010000067.1 GCA_029573015.1 bacterium | reverse complement strand
AATTGGATATATAAAGCAGGAATATCCTACCGTATGCTTTTTTGGTTTGTTAACGTGCTACACCCTCTGGGGTGTTAATAATGTCATACAACTGTACAACTAATGTCTCATCTCTAATGTCTAAACAAGATGCGTAAATTCTTCCTCTTCCTCCTGCTGACCAGCTTCATCCTCCTGACTACTGCCGGAGGCGTGCTGATTATCCTGAAAAATTCCCTGCTCGACCTGCAGTACTATGCCGACGAATTCCGAAACTCAGGCATAATCGAGCTCGGATACGAGGAAGCCTTCACCGCTTTGAAGCAGGAACAGGAAGAATTCAAGCTGGAAGATTCTCCTCTGCTCTTCTCGAACGATGAGATCGAATCACTTGTATACGAAGCCTTTCCGACCTCATGGTTCTACGACCAGATTGACCGGGCTGTCAGTGACCTTTCATCCTGGCTTGATAGCGATGAACCGGAATTTGATATCGTGGTGGACATCAGCTCACAGCGTGACACGTTTGCAGAACTGGTGAAATCCACGCTGGAACGCAAACAGGCAGCGCTGCCGTTCTGCACCATGAGCGAGCTGATCCGCATGCAGGAAACCGGCAAGGTGACGTTTGACTGCGTACCCGAGGGCATGAGTCTCGAGCAATTCCTCGGTCCGGAGGGATACGGGTTCCTGGATAATTTCACGCAGGTATTACCTGATAAAATCAGCCTGAAAAAAATTATCGACGGTACGATCATGGAAGACTTTAATGTGCCTGAAGGAAAAATACCGGAAGTGAAAACAGGCTCTTCTGATACAAAGGCATATCAGGAACTGGTTACCGGTTTGCAGGATGTGCGTTCAGTCTATGGGTACGTCTCAGTCGGCGAGCGCATCTGGCTGATCATCGTAATTGGTCTCCTGTCTCTCATGCTCGCGATTACGCTCCACTCCCTCCCCTCCCTGCTGCGCTGGATTGGGACCAGTTTATTCCTGCTTGGACTTAATTTTCTTGGCATGCGTCTGGCGCTGCAGTGGCTGCATACCACTGTCAGTGATACGCTGATACAGGAACTGACTTCTGACACTCCCACAGAAGTACTCGAGTATCTGATAACCATTATCAACACGATATTTAACCGCGTAGAACAAGCAACGCAGCCCTGGATGCTCATCCCGCTTCTCATCGGCGCAAGCTGTTATGCAGGTCTCATCCTGTACTGGATAATCCGCAAATATCAAGCGGCACATCAGCCAGTCTGATCTGGTTATGCATTATTCCTGCGTAACCAGGCTTTCTTCATCGCGTCCAAGGTCAGCGTTGAGAGCAGAAATCCCAGAGTTGGCACAAGCGCGTTCAGCAATGGCTGCTCTGTCCGGATGATGAAGAAAAAAAGCACTACGATTCCGTAGGTAAGACCAGCTACCAGCACACGGCGCATCAGGCTGGTTTCCCAGGCTTTATCCCGCTCGACCCGCTGATTGCGTTCCTCGATCGCTCTGATGCGTTTCTCCAATTCTTCGATTTCTGACATACTCTATGACTCACTTATTGTTAAACAGTATAATTAGTAATCCGAAATGGTGTCATACGAATCAAGTGAGCCTATCGTTATAGCTGGTTAATCATTGTTACGAATTGTTATTGCTTGCACCATACACCTACCCCGAGCACTTGTCTAAAGTTACACGGCTCATTCGCCTTCCCCTTCGGTTGCCCTCAGGGTTCAGCGGACAAGCGACTTATGACTCAGGACTCCTGGCTAACGCAGTTAGAAGCCCAAATCTTCGTCGATCAGAACAACCGTTATCCGGTTCCGGTCTTTCTGCCAGCAGGTGATCAAGGTGTTGGCACAAATCCGGTCCGGAGATTTGCAGTCTATGCAGAAGCCGGTCTGATCGCATCCGGTTTGGCGGCGCAGTCGTTTGACATTAAGCGGAGCGGCAATGGTGCGTATGCGTTCGAAGGCCGCAGCCCGGTCTGCGACGATTTTATTGCGACCAACGACCACGAACACGCGCGCCGGCCCGAACTGCAAGGCTATGCTTGCGATGCGGTTACCCGATCCGTCGGTATTAACGAGTTCACCCTCAAGTGTGATCGCATTGCTGCTCGTGAGATAATAATCAACCCAGAATGACTGCTTGCGGATCTCCTGCGCTGCCTCGGCAGAAAGACCAGCCCGGTAAGGGGAGAGGAATGTGCCGATTTGGTCTAGATCCGAATGAAGGTTGAGGTCTTTTTCTATGGTCATGGATCCACCGGTCCCGATCGTGCTTCCGGGTGGTATCTGCTGTAAAATCCATGTCTTCGCTTCCTCACGGTTAGCAAAAACAATACAGGTAAAATTATTCGCTTCCAGTGCCTTCTGCGCTTCGAGGAGTATACTCATAGCTATTCTGATAGTAAGTAGTGAAATACAATCAGGAGTATCATGCCAACGCTAATACGATAAAGCCAATCACTGCAAACGTAACTCCGATATAGGCTCCCGGACTCAGGACTTCTTTCAGAACCAGGAAGCCGACCAGATTTGAAAGCACGATGGATACAGCCCCGAAAAGCGCCATGGTTTTCCCGAGTTCGATCGTCGTAAATACATACAACTGGCCAAACATGGCGACAGTCCTGATCGCAAAATACAGGAGAAACCACCCGCTCAGAAATGATGCCAGGGTAAAACCTTGTTTTGGCATGTTTGCTCTCGCGAGCAAATCGCATGATGTATAGAGTAACTGCGTAACGATAACGGCAACTAAAGGTAGACTCATAATACATTCGATTTATAAAATATTGTTGGATAGCCGCCTAAGAGGGAGTAGTATTTTTTACTAAACACCATCCGAGCTCAATGCTCATAGCTCTAAGCTATTGAGTATTAATCGCCAGCATCCGTTCAATCGACCGCCGCGCCAGCGAAGCAGTTGGCTCCTCGACGGTGATCACCGGCTGCATGTCCTCAAGTGCCCAGAGCACCTTTTCAAGGGTGATTTTTTTCATGTTCGGACAGACGGCGCGCTCGGAAGCCGGGACAAACAGCTTGCCCGGATTTTCCTGCTCCAGCCGATGGAGCATGCCGACTTCAGTCCCTACGATAAAAGGTCCTGGATTGTTGCGGGCAAACACCCGCATGCCTCCAGTCCCGCCAACATAATCAGCTACAGCGCGTAGATCTGGATTGGTCTCCGGATGTATCATAAACAACGCTCCCGGATACTCAGCCTTTAGGGCAGCAATCTCTTCGACCGTAAAAACCTGATGCGTCGGGCAGAAGCCTTTACCGAGAATCAAGTGTTTTTTGGTCTTCTCCTGCACATAACTGCCCAGATATTTGTCAGGCACGAAGATTACCTCCTCGCTCTCGAGCGATTCCACAATTTCCAGGGCGTTTGCCGAGGTGCAGCACAGGTCGCACTCTGCTTTGACGTCAGCATTGGTATTGATATAGCAAACCACCGGCACCCCCGGATGCGCCGCCTTGAGCTCACGGAGTTCAGCCACACTGATCATCTCAGCCAGTGGACAGCCTGCCTGCGCGTCCGGTAGAAGTACTGTTTTATCCGGGCTGATGATCGCAGCTGTTTCCGCCATGAAGCGTACGCCGCAAAAGACGATCACGCTTGCCGACGTTTCATGCGCTTTCAAACTGAGTCCCAAGGAATCACCGACAAAATCAGCTATATCCTGCACTTCCGGAAGCTGGTAATTATGGCCGAGGATGACGGCATTGCGTTGCTTTTTAAGCTTTTGGATCTGTTCCACGATCTCCGACATGACATGCCTTTGTTTAAGATGCGTGCTCTATTGTATCCCAAAGATCTGAAATGTAAAAACCCGTTTTAGCCATCGTACAGTTATTATATATTTACAAATCTACAAATTATTGTATAATTGTAGTGTAAGCATAATTAATGCAGGAGGATACCATGTCAGCCAGTAAACCGATTTTCGGCCCCCTCACCGAAAAAATCTCCGGTAAGGGTAAACAAAAACCACCGCCCCTCATTCGGGAGTGGAATCGCGCCCTGACTGAACCCGGCGATACCATCGTCTACAGCGCCGGCGCCTACCGGCAAACCACGGAAAGCGAACCACAAGCCTGGTCCTCCCTGCTTGTATCGCGCGCTGACAAACCGGGAGACACCTTTGTAAGCGGCATCAATCCCGACCTCTGGGAACTACTCCTCTCCTCAGCCGCCCACCGCCAGCGGCTGGAAATGCTCAAAGCCCTCATGCACACCCGAACCGCCACCGCCACCAGCCTGGCTGGAGCAACCGGGATGGAAGGCGGAGCACTGTATTACCATCTACGGGAGCTTGAACATGCAGGGCTGGTGGAACAAAAATCGCGCTCCTACCAGATCACCGCCCTTGGACAGCAGTTTGTACTGACGCTCGGAGGCCTGCTCCACACCCTGACCTTCGGACCGCAAGGCAAACTTGTCAGCACGGACTGGATCGGCTAGACGGGCAGACAAACCGCAGGCTGTCAGTCTATATCATTATCGGAAAAAAGTATCATGCCCAAATCATCACTTGAATCACTCCCCAATATTGGTCCGAAAATCGCCGCAACCCTTAACAAGATCGGTATCACCGATCGCGAACAGTTTCTGGCGCGCGACCCCTACGAAATCTTTCATGAGCTTACAGAAAAAGTTGATCCCTCCCTCTGCCGCTGCGCCCTAGCGAGCATCGTCGGCGCTCACCATGGCGTGAAGTGGAACACGATTCACGCCCAGGCAGCCAAGGAATTCGACAGACTCTATCCTGACCACACCTGGAAAAATAAGTGCTAAAACAGGAATAGCACGTATACACTTTTATTGCAGCGTTACTTTCGCGCTGCTTTTTTGTTACTACACGTTGTAACAAACGCACCTCTCATTCGTATTACTTATTAGATGTACGCCGTAACCATTCTGAATTCTATATTCTAAATTCTAGACTCAAAAAAAGATGTTCCCCTCCAACTGCACCCTCAGTCTCGTCTACCACCGCATGGCAAACCGCACCCTTTCGCATGCCCGCCTGCTGGAGGCGAGCAGACCAACCATATCCAAAACATGCCCTAGCGCAGGAGTATGCCAAACCGGTTACCGATCGTATGAGGTAAAATATCCCAACCACAGCCAAAAGCAAGATATCCCAAAGGATACTTGTTTTGACTGACCATCGCCTGCTATACTGATATACCTTTAACATTCGGCAGGCTGGATGGACAAGATTTTGTTATATCTCTATATCATTCTGCTGATAACCCTCCTCGTACTCATTATCCGGGAGGTATTTCTGCGTTTAGCTCCATTAACCAGGAAGGAAAAAACCATGACCCTGCCGCAGGCTAGTCCGCTTCCCCCCTCTCAACCCGCTCCTGCACCAGAACAGAAAAAAGAAACTAAAACAACTCTCGCCACCTCGACCGCCAAGCTTGGGCAGGCAGTATCCGGACTCGGACAGGCACTGGGCATTTTTATCAATGCCTTTTTCCAGAAGATCGGCCAGATTCTCCATGCGATCTGGAAGCACAAAGTACGCATCATCGTAACGCTGATCATCCTCGTGGTGATCGGCGGTATTGCCAGATATCTGTCAACCGAAAAACTCTGGGTAACTATTCCTCCCGGCCATCGCGGCGTGGTCTTCGATCGCTTTGGCGGCGGCCTGACCAAAGAAGTCCTCGATGAAGGCACCCACTTTTACCTGCCCCTGACCCAGGAAATCTACCTGGCGGATGTCACCCGCCAGTCCGCGGAAGTCGAACGCATCACTGCTGATTCCAAAGAGTTCCAGGATGTCACCCTCTGGGTGAATGTGGAATTCCAGCTCAATGAAGCCAAACTGTATGACATGTACCGTGAATACGGGGTGAGGAGCATCGCCGAACTGACCGAGGACATTATCAATCCGAATACCAACGAAGTCATCAAGAATATTATTGTAAAATACCCCATCGGTGAAGTCCTGCTCAAGCAGCCGGAGATCAAAAAAGCCGCAGCTAAGGAAATCGCCGACGTGCTTGAGGACTACTACATCACTGTCCATGACGTGGATATTGAAAATATTCTTATCTCACCCGCTTTCCGCCAGCAGATCGCGGAAACCGAATTAGCCATCTCCAGTCGCGACATGGAGGATGCCCTGCTCGAGCAGGCCAAAGCCGCCTCAGACCGCGAACTACTTGAAGCGGAAACCGCCAAGCAGGTCACCATCCTGGAAGCCCAGGCTATAGCGGAGTACAACAAGCTGGTCAGCGAACAGCAGATCAGCGACAAAGCTATCGAGCTCAAACGCCTGGAAAATGCTGCCAAAGCAATTGAAAAATGGGACGGGGTGCTGCCCATCACCACTGGCGATGTCACCGCCTGGCCGTTCAACTAATCCACCGAGTCACTCTGCATTATACGTTATAACCTGAGCATTGCTGAAAGTATGCCAGCATAGTCATCCTGAGCGATCCTGCCCTGGTGAGGGTCGAAGGATGACATGCTTACTCTGTTCGTTCGCGTGCTCCCTCCATGCGTGCGATCAGATCATCTTTAGCTGATTCCGCTGCTTCGTCATCACCGTAGAGCACCAACTTGAATACCGGAAGGGTAGTAGCATAAAATCCTGTCCCGTATGTCTGGTCGACTGTTTGTGCAAGTAGTTCTTCATCTTTGGAAAAATAAATCTCCGTAAATTCGGAAAAAGGGATATCCTGTTCCATGTACTGTATGATATCAACAGCCGACGAATACCCGAGCTCAACCGTGGTATGCAGGGACTTCCGCAAAATTTCACGCGCATAGTATTCTGTAAGACCTTCTTCAAAAAAATTCTCCAGATCTTCCTCCGGTACATAGCTGGTAAAGTGCAGATACTCGTGGACCAGCGTAGAAAGATATGCTTCAGGCGGGAGAGGATCATCTGTATCCAGCACAATTTCTATTTGGTTATCCGGGGTAAACAGCCCCAATTCAACGTCCACCCACTGACTGGATTCTGTTAAAATCTCCCTGTTATTCTCAAGGTCAGCGAGGTACTGTTGCCAGTCTGCCAGCCCCTGCTGGTATTCGGCGAGCAGGTTTTCGTAGCGGCCAAGCATGGCACGGTCCTCCTCGAGCCAGCGTCCCCACATGTCATACCCGTACTCTGCCAGATACTGCTCATCCTCTGCGATTGCCTGGCGTATTTCTCCCATGGTTTGCTGCAGAATCGGAATTTCATTTTCAATTTCTATAATGGTTTGCCGTGCCTCCCCGATGGCGGTATCATACTCCGCTAGATCTTCAGCTATCTGCTGCTGGCGCTTAACAACATACTCATCCTGGGCGATGATATCGAAATCAGGATCAGCCTTAATGACATGCTCACTGAAGTATTGCTGAACGAGCCTCCTTCCTAATTCTTCACTGATCTGCTCCATGGCTGCTTCCTCGACTGAGCCGAAATATAAAACGCTGTCATAGTAAAACAGGCTTGTTTCTGCAATCGACAGCGTCGGAAAACTGAATTCATTCACAAGGCTGCTTAATGTCTGGGTATAATACGTCCCCAGCTCATCGTTTTTCCCAATCTCATTACTGATGATCTGGCGAGATAATTCCTCGGGCGTGCCAGAAGCAATCAGAATATGGTCAGAAGCAGATAGCGCCGCAGCAATAGCTGCAGCATCAGTAATAAACAGCTCTGCTTCCTGGGCAGTAATATGCTCGGCAGCCTGTTGTGCCTCCTGCTTGTACCAGACAAGCGACAGGTCCCAGGCATACCGGATACCGGCTGCACACAGCAGGAGGCAACTGATGAAGCTCAGGACAACCTTGCCGAGCAAGGTCGGAAACAGCCGCTGCCTCGGACTTTCCCAGATATACGTACCTGCTATCCCGAGCACAACCAGTCCGAGGATGATGCCGAAATAAGCATAATAGGGCATTAAGAACGTAAACAATGGTACATAATACACATAGGTGAGATCAGAACGGGCATATACTGCCGGCATACCATGCCGTATTAGCCAAACCGCCCCGCCGAGTGAACCGGTTAAAATCAGCACAAACAACAACACGCGCAGAAACAGCGGCAGGATCCGCCTGTCGGCTGCTACACCATGACCCTGTAGCCTGACAAAGGGTACAGATGTTTCGTCCCTCTCTTCTGCGCCAGATGCCTCAATCATTCGCATCTCCTGCATATCATGAACAGAACACGTTAATCGATAACACGCCTGCGGGGAAAAAGTTACTTTTCCCGGACTCATGCGTTTCCCCATCTGCAGTGTAACACGAAAGGAAACCCATGCAACTCTCCCGGAATCGATCTATTCTTGTTCCCCTTAGTATTATTGCCGTCAGCGTGCTCGGCTTTTCTCTCAGCCTGTTTCCGCTCTGGTTCGGCATGCTCGCGGCCTGGTTTTTACTCGCTGGCATAACTATTATCGCCAACGCCGATCAAAGCATAACCATACCGCTTCGTAGACTGTTTTACAGCGTTGCCTTTGCATATCCGGTCACTGCATCGATGATCAAACGCCTGCTGCTCACTGAAAAATGGCCGTATTCCTGGCTATGGCTCAACCGCATCGAGCACTTTCTCTGGGCGACCTGTTTTGGCGTGTTAGTCATGCCGCTCGTATTCTCCTGGGTCAAAAGTAAACAAGCCTGGCTCAGGGAAGCACTCATCGCGGGCATAGTCCTCTTAATAGGTAATGCCAATGAATTTCTGGAATACAGTATCCGGCTGGGGTATCACCTCGATAAACCGCATTATTACGGGGATACAATGATTGATCTGTTCGTCAACCTGCTGGGTGCCATATTCGCAGGAGAACTAATCCGCTTACTGCAGTCAGGACAGGACAAACCATGCATATAACCCTGGTATCACCCCGCATGAGCCTCAGACCCATGGACAGCGAGTATAAGCGCCACATGTCTCCCTCCCTTTCCTTGCTGACTCTGGCTGCTCTGACGCCTTCTCAACATACGGTCTGCATCGCTGACGAAAACAGCAAACCCTTACGCATGCATCCTGTAACAGATCTTGTTGGTATCACGGTTACTGTTGATACAGCCTACCGGGCATATGACATAGCCGACGCGTATCGCCAGCTCGGTATACCTGTTATCCTCGGAGGCATTCATGCGAGCGCCTGTCCCGATGAGGCAGAACAGCACGCTGACAGCGTCTGCATCGGTGAAGCTGAACCAGTCTGGATAGAAATACTGACTGACTGCCAGAACAAAAAGCTGAAAAAAAGGTATGCGGCATCTCGACCTGTTGATCCGGCTACTATACCCATACCACGCTGGGAAGCAATCGATCAATCAGCGTATTTATACACCAATATCATCTGTGCCAGCCGCGGCTGCCCATTCCGCTGTGAATTTTGTTACAATAGCTGTTCCTATGTCCATCCTGGTCATCGCGCCCGTCCGGTTGCCCAGGTTGTTGCAGAAATTGAACGGTTGCCCACTAGGCATGTCATGTTCATCGATGATAACTTTATCGGAAATCCCGCCTGGACTAAAGAATTATTGCAGGCTATCGAACCGCTCGGCTTGAAATGGAATGCGGCGGTTTCTGCCAATATCGGCAAATATCCCGAGCTGCTCGACCGTATGGCCGCAACCGGATGCCAAAGCCTGTTCATCGGTTTTGAAACCATTAACGAGCAGGCGCTCACCAGAGCGAACAAGCATCAGAACCGCGTCGCCAGCTATGAACAGACTATCACCGCTATCCACGACCGCCATATCATGATCAACGCCAGCCTGGTTTTCGGATTCGATACCGATACACCGGAGACATTCCCGGCTACGCTGGACTGGCTGGTACGCAATCGCATCGAAACCATGACTGCTCATATCCTCACGCCCTATCCCGGAACAAAATTGTACCAGCGTTATATAAAAGAAAATCGCATCATTGATAAGAATTGGTCTCAGTATAATACCGCTCACGTTGTCTTTAAACCACATCAACTAACCGCTGCGGAACTCTATACAGGCTATCTCTGGATGTATGATCAGTTTTATAGCTGGAAGAATATCTGGAAACGCCTGCCGCTGGCTCCCAGACAACGTATGCCCTATCTGCTCTTCAACCTCGGTTATCGGAAATTCGGCAAACTGACATCCATGCTTGCCAATCATGGATGCATGCACGCACTCGGCCGGCTTGCCAGACGACTAGCCTACGGCATAGAATAAGCTCAGATTAACAGGAAATCCCATGCGAACAAAAATCATCATTATCCTCTGCCTCTGTTTGCCCGCACTCTTCACCCTCCGCGTGCACAGTACTGACTACGGTCTGCACTTTCCCTGTGCCTGCGGCTCTGTGGACATGCTCGTGCGCGCGGACATGCATGAGCTCAACGACCTGCTGCAGCTAATGTACCAAGATGCTGACAGCTATCCCTCCTATGCTACATTGCGTACCGCGGTTACCGACCAACAACTTTTGGTGGAATTACACAACTATGATGAACTGCTCGCAGGCAGTCAGCCGAAACCGGGTGTATACTATGCAGTCGACCAGGACATGCACACCTATCATTTGTACGGTTACGCAACCGGCGAGGTCAGACAGGGATTCGTCCTGTATTTCCTCGGACATGAACTCTTCAGAATCGGGAAAGCAACATCCCAGGTTTTCCCTGTTGACGCGACTGATGTAACCTTTGATGTCCTGTAATGCACTCCCAACAGTACTCGCAGAAAGTATATCTATGAAAATATGCATTATCGGTGCCGGTCCAGCCGGCCTTATGGCTGCCGGACGGGCTCTGGAACATGGCGCTCAGGTTACCGTCTATGAGCGCAACGATATTGCCGGCTACAAGCTACTTATCAGCGGCAAAGGCCGCTGCAATCTCACAAACGCTGCCGACTTGCCTGAATTCATCACAGCTTACTCGCCGCATGGCGAATTCCTCTATGGAGCTTTTCATCAGTTCTTCCGGCCTGAGCTGCTTGAGCTGCTGAAAAGACATGGCGTGGAGACGGTCACAGAACGCGGCGGCCGCATATTTCCCGTATCCCAGAAAAGCACGGATGTCCGCGATGCTCTGACAAGCTATGCCAGCCAGGCAAAAATGCGCTATGGACAGCGGGTAGAAAACATCCTGCATAATAACGGACAAGTAACCGGTATCCAGATTAACAGCAAGGAACTATCTGCCGACCGTGTCATCATAACAACCGGTGGAAAAAGTTATCCCGGCACCGGCTCAACCGGAGACGGTTATGCCTTTGCTGAACAGAGCGGGCATAGAGTCCTGGATCTTTACCCAGCTCTTACCCCACTGACCTGCTCAGAGAAATGGATCAAAAATGTCCAGGGCTTGGGTCTCAAGAATGTCGCGCTCACCATCCGCGCTGCCAATCAGGTGATCAGTACAAAATTCGGCGAGATGCTTTTCACGCATTTCGGCATCAGCGGGCCAATTGTCCTCGATGCCAGCAGGGACATAACCACCTATCTCCGGTCTCACGGCAGTGCGCCGGATAACTGGCCCGAACCACTGCAGGCAAATATTGATCTCAAGCCGGCGCTGAGCGACACCCAGCTGCAAGCCCGCCTGCAACGCGACTTCGACCAGGAGGGCAAAAAGTATTTTGTGAGCATACTAAAAAATCTCCTGCCAGCCAGCCTGATACCTGTCTTCGTCGAACTGACAGGCATACCGCGTGACAAGCTTGGCAATCAGATTAATCGGCAGGAACGACAAAGACTGTTTGAGCTCCTGCGGAAGCTGCCCTGTACGATCACCGGGCTGATCGGATTCAAAGATGCGATCATCACCAGCGGGGGTGTCAGTCTGCAAGAAATCAATCCCAAGACCATGGAATCACGCCTGGTCAAAGGACTCTATTTTGCCGGCGAAGTACTAGACCTCGATGCCCCTACGGGCGGCTACAATCTGCAGGCAGCCTTTTCTACTGGCTGGGTAGCAGGCGAGCATGCATCCCTGTCTGTCTAGCTCGTAAAATCTTCACTGATGCCTGAACGAACCAGGCTGGTTATGCGAAAAATTATTTTGGAATGAGGACCATATTCTATACGTACGGGTTCATCCTCCATAAACCGATAGGCTATTTTTTCAAGCCTTTTGGAAACAGAATTGGTAAATGCAACACCCCGTACGATATAGGTTACATCTAACCCACGACGGGTTTTCAGGATTTCTCGAATTAATTCTCCCTCGACTTGCATGACCGCATCAGTTCTCTGATCATAATATATCAACCGGAATCCATCGACATAACTTAATATACCTCGAAAAGTAAAAATGCCAAGATATGCTACAAATAACAACAAAAAAGGCAACCTAAAACTTTCAAGATACAAAAAGAAAATAAAGAACAGAGCAGCAACCATGAATAATACCATTTGAAGCATAAATTGCTGTTTTGTTTTCATAAGTAATCGTTTTTCAGATTCACGCAAATCACGGATCAATCTCGGCTCTCCCGCAGCATCAATCTTCACATTCGTCTGCCTGTCTTCTGCCCGCTGCTGCTTGCGAATTAAAGATTGAACATAATTCTTTGGTATAAAAATAACGATTAAAAAAATGAAAAAAAATAATAGGCTTGTCTGATTTCGTTGTATTTTAGGACCAAAATCACTCAGTGGCAAAATGATAACCACTATAAAAATAATAATAGCAGCTATTAACTCATATGAGCCGCTATTAATAAAATTGCGCAATCGATTCGGTTTATGCTCATTACTTCGATTAGACACGGTATTCTATACCATTTCAAATTTTATCCCAGGTCTCTTGGTACTTTCGATGGTGTAAACTAATTTCGTATATGGAGAAAATAATATCCTGACTGCCTCGTCCTCTTCGAATTGATCATATACCTGCTTCAATCCAGGAGTAACCGTGTCTTCGAAAACCTGTCCTCGCACAATAAACTTAATGAATTTTTTGTTATATTTACCATAATCAATCTCCCGAACTAATTCTCCCTCAACCTGCATTACTGCATCAGTACGCAAATCCAAATAGAGTTTTCGATTTTTATCCAGCTCTCGCGCTACTCCAATGCCTGCCAATACAATTCCGAGGAATGCCGCAAGGATTGGATCAAGATTCGCTTTGCTCTTGGTAAAAACATATAAACCGATATACAGTCCAACTGCCAATGCCAGAGCGACGCGTACCCAAATACGCTGCATAGCTTTATATATATGATTTTTCTCGGCATCGGTTAATGCTCGTGTAAACCTTTTTTCGCCTGAGGCATCCATTTCTAGATTTACCAGCCGATCTTCTTCTCGCTGCTGTTCACGAATAAGCCTCCGCAAAACCAACTTGGGAGCATAATACAATGCAACGAAACCGAAGGTAAAGACTAACCCCTCCATGCTATGCCGCTCTCTAGGAAGCATATCCTGAAAAGTTGAGCTGGAAAAAAAGATTATAATAAAAATGACAAACGCGACATCGTATAATTTGCTGTTTACAAAATCACGCCATTGATTCCATGTCATCGTGATCAAATCGATAATTAATAAAGGTAAACTTCCGGCAGCTTACGCTGCCGGCATTAGCCTAGGTCAAGCTTCGCTTGTCCAGAATCTTCTTGCCCTTGCAGCTCAACGTACTTTCGTATCACTTCCTCGTTCATCCCCACCGTGCTGACAAAATATCCTCCCGACCATACACTCTCTGTACCCCAATAGGCTTTTCGTATATGTTCAAACTTCTCCTTTAACTCCCTCGCTGTATTGCTCTTGATTATCCTCACCACGCTCCCTACACTCATCTTCGGTGGTATGCTTATCATTATATGTACATGATCCCTGTCGTGATTTGCTGTTAGTACCTCTACTGCCGCGTAACGCTTCCGTATCTCTAACATCTTTACCCGCAGATACTCCATAACCCCATCATTAAATATCTTCCGACGATACTTACTCGTCATCACCAAATGGTACTCACACTTATATATCGCGTTACTTTGTCTGTTGTATTTCATGAACTCATATTACACGATTCTGGAATCAACTTCATCCGTGGGGCTTACGCCCCCGGGATTACGGTAGTGTTCTAAA
>JAKQHK010000053.1 GCA_029573015.1 bacterium | reverse complement strand
AAAACATGAATTATCAAGTATCTATCTCATAATCGAATCGTACAGACCGGCATTATTCTGATGGATGATAAAAATGTATTCATGTGCTGTAATTATGAAACCGCTTTTACTCCAAAAATGCCGGTTTCCGGATGGACACTAGCTCGAATCCGGTGGATACCTCAATGAGTTTTCTAAAAGGAAAATTAAGGTCTAGCCTGAACGATTAGTGAAGGATTAAGAATTACTAAGAAAACTCGTTCCAATATGGGTATATTGGTAAAGTGGCAATTTTATATCCAGAATTACTTCAGGCAACGATTCGTTACCTACGCAGCATGAAAGGTCCATGTATTTAGTTGCCTGAGCAACAGCCATACCCCCATCTGATCGCAATGCATTGAAATGTGAAGATTGAATAGCAGCGTCCTATGCTAGACAAATTGAAGATCTTGATTACCGGCTCAGGCGGCTTCATCGGGTCGGTCTTGTGTTGTCGGCTCGCGGCCGGGGCAGAGGTCATTGCCCTGGATGTCGGTAGCAGACCGGGAGACCTGCCAGAGGGCCTCATCTGGGAACAGGCGGACATCACCACCGCAGCTTCAGTGAAGGAGGTGTGCCGTCGGCATATGCCGGATGTCGTCATCCACTGCGCCGGGATCGCCCATCAGAAAGCAGGTGCGGTAAGCGCCGAGGACTACTTCAGGGTAAACAGCAGGGCCGCGGAAAACCTGGCACGTCTGGCGGCGGAGAGCAACCCCGATGTATGGTTCATTTTTCTTTCCAGCATTTCGGTATACGGTGAAGAGAACCTGGACATGCCGGTTTCCGAGGACATCTCCTGTAACCCCTCGAGCGACTACGCAGTGAGCAAGTGCGATGCCGAGAAGCGCCTGCTTGAATTGTCCAGGGGGAACCTGCTCAGGGGGTTGACGATCCTGCGCCTTGCCCCGGTGTATGACCGCTGCTGGAGCCTGAACCTCGATCGGAGAGTGTTCGGGCCACGCAGGCTGGTCTATCTGCGGTTCGGCTCGGGAGAGCAGCGGATGTCCGCGCTGGCACGGGACAATCTCGTTGATTTCATAGACTACCTGTTGAAAAAGTCGCGTTCCCCTTCAGTGTATGAGATCATGAATGTCTGTGATTTGCATCCATACGAGTTCAACAGAATCATCGCTGCTTACAAAAATTCGGGGATGTTTGCAAATCGGCCCAGGATCTCGGTTCCCCTGCAAATCGTCTGGCTCTTGTCCCGTATGGCTGGCCTGGTGCTGCCAGGAAAAAGGAAATGGCTTCATTCCGGGTATGATAAGTTGGCTTCAAGCCTTGTTTTCGATAACCAAGCTATGCTGGGCACCGGATTTGTTCCAAGGTATGACTTGGAATCGGTGTTCCATCCATAAAACCGTAAATGATCATGACGGCCTGGCTCCTGTTGACAGCATCGATTATTCTTGGCGCAGGGGGTGCCCTGCTCGTTTCCCGGTATGGACCGCAGCTGGGCTTGGTGGATGTACCCACTGATCGCAGCTCGCACCGCCAGCCTGTTCCCAAGGGCGGAGGGGTGGGTATCCTCTGTTCGTTTCTGATTGCGGCTGCAGGCCTGCAGATATCTCCGATGCTGTGGGGTCCGATCATTGCTCTGTCCGTGGTGAGCCTGCTCGGTGACAGGTATGACCTCTCCGTGCGCAATCGGCTGGCGGTCCAGTTCGGCATGGCCTTTTTCGTGCTGGTTGCGGGCGTATTGATCCAGAAAATGAGTTTGCTGGGCGCGTGCTCGAGTCTTGTCCCCGTGACATTCGGCATTGCGTTTTTCATGGTGTTCATGGTTGGTACCGCCAATTATTACAATTTCATGGATGGCATCAACGGCATTGCCGCCGTTACCGGCATCGTGGCGTTCGGTCTGCTCGCCTGGTATGCCTTTGACCGAGGGAACTTTTCTGCTCCGGTAGTGCTGTGCCTGAGCCTTGTCTTCGCATGCCTCGGGTTTTTGCCCTTCAACATGCCCAGGGCGAGAGTGTTCATGGGCGACGTGGGGAGTATCCTGCTCGGCTTCGTATTTGCGGGGATGGTGATACTGCTGGCAGAAAACTTTCTGGAATTTATCGCTCTTGCAGCCTGTCTCTTCCCCTTCTATGCCGATGAGCTCACCACCATGGCCGTCAGGCTGCGGGACGGCGAAAGGTTGAGCAAGCCCCATCGCAGGCACCTGTACCAGCTTCTTGCCAATGAAATGGGCATCGATCACTGGAAGATATCGCTGGGCTACGGCGTGGTCCAGCTGATCGTAGGCTATGGCGCCCTCGTAACGACAAGGCATGGGTTTGCGGCTACTCTTGCCGTGTGATGAGCGACAATCAAACTTCCCGACGAGCGACAATTAGAATTCCCGTTTAGGAAAGGGGATAGATTATTGTGATGCTGATGGATTGGAGGCGTCACGATGGTCACAGACAAGCAAGTCAGGAGGTTCATGCAATTGTTG
>JAKQHK010000042.1 GCA_029573015.1 bacterium | reverse complement strand
ATTCTGGAATCCGCAGGGATCACCGCCATCAGCGAGATGGAAGCTGCCGCCCGGAAAGCAGTCGAGCTCTCCGCCAACTGATTTCCCAGTTCATAAATTCTTACGTTATTTAGTATTTCAGGATACTCCATGTCAATTCTCATCAATGCACAGACACGCGCCATTGTTCAAGGCATAACCGGCGGTCAGGGCGCATTCCATACCAAACTCATGCAGGAGTACGGAACCAACATCGTGGCAGGCGTGACTCCCGGCAAAGGCGGTACGACCGTTGAAGGCGTAAAGGTCTATGATACAGTCAGAGAAACCGTGGTTGCTGAACAGCCGGACTGGTCAGTTATTTTCGTGCCTGCCCCGTTTGTGAAAGACGCTGCCCTGGAAGCGCTCGATAATGACCTGAATATCGTAGTCATCACCGAAGGAGTCCCGGTTCATGACGAACTGACCATAGTTGCCCGCGCTGAAGAAAAAGGGCTGGTGGTCATCGGTCCGAACTGTCCGGGACTGCTAACGGTTAACGAGGCAAAACTCGGGATTATCCCCGGTCATATTTTCACATCCAAAGGCAATGTCGGCGTTGTCTCACGCTCCGGCACCCTGACCTATGAAATCGTCGCGCTGCTGGCTGATAAAGGCATGGGCGTGACCACTGCCGTCGGTATCGGCGGTGACCCCATCATCGGCAGCACCTTCCTCGACATCCTCACCTTATTCCAAGCTGACCCGGAGACAGAAAAAATCGTTATGCTCGGAGAAATCGGCGGAAACATGGAGGAGGAAACAGCAGCATTCATCAAGCAAAATATCACCAAGCCCATCGGCTGCTACATCGCCGGTCAGACCGCACCCAAAGGCAAAACCATGGGGCATGCCGGCGCGATTATCTCCGGCAAGTCAGGCACCGCCCAGAGCAAAATGGAAGCCCTGAGCGCGGTGGGGGTCAAGGTCGGCAAGATTCCGAGCGAAGTGGTGAACCTAATCGCCTGATAAGCACCATATGACAAACAACAGTAAGGCCGCCGTCCTCTGGACGGCGGCCTCTTTTGTATAAGCGAAAAAAATCTGCTGTCCGTATTATGGACTCAATGCTTCCTTAACCTTGCGACTGACCAGGCTCATATCAGCTTTGCCTTTCAAGTGGCTGCCAAGCAGTCCCATGACTTTGCCCATATCCTTTATCGTGGTTGCCCCAGTCTCAGCCAGAACTTTTTCTACTTCAGCCGTGATGGCAGACTCGTCCAGCTGTACAGGCAGATAGGTCTGAATGATCTCGATTTCAGCTGCTTCCTTGCGAGCCAGGTCTTCCCTGCCGCCGAGCGTATACTGTTCGATGCTTTCCTGGCGGGTCTTTTTCTCGCGCAAGAGTATATTGAGTACTTCATCATCATCGAGACTGGATCCCGTGTCAGCGCTGATTTTTTTACACGCGGCAATCAGCAGGCGAATAGTATCCTTGCGAACATCCTCGTGCTGTAGTACCGCTGTTTTCAAATCAGACTGTAGCTGTTCAAACAGTGTTGGCATGATATGGGAATCAATTAAACAGGTAAACCCATACGTTTCCGCTCCCGGCGGATGACAGAAAGTTTGCGACGCTTGATGCGTGCGGCTCTGCTTTCATGCGTCTTGCGGCGTTTGACTTCCTTGACCAGACCAGAACGCTGTACTTTCTTGGCCAGACGGCGAAGTGCTGAATCGATCGGTTCGGTCTTTCCAACTTTTACCTTAAGCAAGCTGACTCACCCCCTTTCAAAATACCTTTACTTTTTCTTTTGAAAAGAAAAAGTAACGCAAAAAGAAACATATTTGTATGTCATTTTCTTGAAACGGTTCTGCGAAAATGACACGCATTAACTAATTCACGACTGTTAAAGACTATCATATGTAGCTAGAGGAAGCAATATCTGCCATTAGAAGTCAAAATATAATGGACAAATATCATGACTGGCAGAGGATATCCACCTAGTTTGCATTGTTCTGCTAGCTCCGGAGAAGGAGTGAACGTCTGTAAGCGTGAAAATCCGCGTTGGCACAATCACGCATATGACCGATTAAAAGCAAAACTAACACAGCGATTATGCCTAGTCACATTCTCCACCCCTTTTCAAGAATGTTTAATATAACTGACCAGACGTTTACGGTTACTGCTTGTATCCAATCATGCGCAAAAAAACCTTGCGTTTCTGAATGTCTTCATCAGTCTCCACACCCTTGGGGCTGAAACCGTCGATAACGCCGACGATGCCCCTCCCCTGCTCGCTCTCGGCAACGATGACTTCACACGGGTTTGCTGTTGCCGCATACACCGTGCAGATTTCACGCACCTGCTTAAGCTCGGGCAAAATGTTAATGGGAAACGCGTTGCCGAGAAACAAGATGAAACTGTGACCCACACCGATCGCCTGTATATTTTTGACCGCCAGGTCAACGAGCTCTGGTTTATTCCCGGCTTTGCGGATCAGGCAGGGACCGGAGGCTTCCGCAAAGGCAAGACCATACTCAATACTGGGATTAATATTGGCCATCAGCTCCTGGATGTCTTCGACCGTTTTGATGAAGTGCGCATGACCGAGGATAAAGTTCATTTCCTCTGGTTTTTCAATCGTAACGGTTGTTAAATCCATATCATATTCCTGCTTAATGAAATAATCGTCTGGATTATACCGAAATTCGAAACTGACGTACAAGGTTAATTAGCTTGTGGGTGTTTCTGTATCAGCGTTGCCAGACCTGCCAACCCTGCGAATAAGCTCACCGCGATCAAACCGGCTTGCAGGCTCGCATAGTGTGTGATACACCCGATCAAGCCGGTAAAACCCATAGCCAGGGTTCCCATGAAAAATTTTTGCAGAGACGTAATCGTCGCTCTCTCATCAGCCTGGATCCTCTGCTGCATCTCATTTTCGAGCTTCACAGTCGCGATCGTGGCCACTACGTTCGCCAAAACTATTAGGATTACACTCCACCTCATGTTGAGCAAAAGACCAGACACAAGCAAGCCAGTGTACATAAAAGTCAAATATATAACTCCCCTTTCGACCTGCCGGGACACATGTACTCGAGGTGCAAGAAAACTGGCGATCGCCTGCAGCGAAAAGCCGAGTAAGGCGATCATGCCGATAGCTGAAATACGCCAGCCAATATCCCGGAAATACAGCCCCCAGTATTCATCGAGTGTGCCATAAACTGCCGTCACAACCACTGTAAAGGACAGGATCGAAAAAAGACTGGTGTTCTGTCTGATTTCACGGATAGCTTTACCAAGAATCGGGAATACATTCACCTCAGATGTCGACCTCACTTTGCTCGGTTGAGGAAAGGTAAAAATGATAAGTGCAGAGCAGGCGACAGATATGATGCTAGCAACAAGAACCACCGTGTAGCTGCCCAAATAATCGACAAGCACTGCTCCAGCCATAGAGCCAGCCAGCGCGAGATGGTACCAGAATTTCAAGCGTCCGAGCACTTTTTCATATTCCTTCTGCCTGTTCTCGGCCGCCAATTCATCATACACATACGATTCAAACGTGCCGGAAACAAGCGCACCCTTGATACCCCAGAGCGCGAAGCCAAGCGCATAGAGCCAGAAGCTACTGCCTGCGCATAGCCAGCATACATACCCAAGCAAGCGGATCGGTTGAGCGATAAACAAAATCCACTTGCGATTGTAGCGGTCTGCGAGTACACCACTTGGGACCTCGAAAACCAGGCTAATGATGATCCAGATGATGAAAAGGAGGGATATGCCTGATTTGCTCACTCCCGCGTCTTCAAACATGAGCGTATACACCGGATAGACGAGAATGAAATCGTCCAGGAAGCGATAGAGTGAAATTTTGGCGAGAAATGAATTCATAAAAAATGAAAAAAAGAATGATGCGAGGCTATACTATCATAGAAAAAGCAACCGTAAGACACCTTCAATCAAATAGTAGTTCTAACTGTTTAAGTTTCCTCTGCGCTTCGCTCCGATCGAGCTTCATCCGCCCGACGAGCCAGCGCATGGTTTCGATGGTCTGGTCATACGTCGGCCGGTCGACCGGAAAGGGAATGCCGTCTTTGCCGCCGTGCGCGAAGCTGTAGCGCGCCGGATCGCGCCAGCTGAGTTTTGTGCCATAGACAAGTTCGGAAACCAAAGCCAAAGCCTTAATTGTTCTCGGACCAACGCCGGGCAAGCCAAGTAAACGCTCAAACGTCTCCGGTCGGTGCTCGCGGATTGTGCTGATAATGCGCATCAGCCTTTGCCTGTTAAAATCAACCGGCGTGATCTCATGGCGTGCGGGCATATCAAGCGATTGCACACGATCAAGATCGTGAAGCAGGCTTTCGACTGGTTGCGCACAGGCAATATCCACAGTCATGCAGCGCGTTTCAGCACTCTCGTGCGCAACGAGGTTCAAGGGTGTGGTGGTCACCTGCGAACAGATAGCAGCCTGCGGTTCGTCGACAAAATCAGATACTTCCGTTGACAGCCAATGATAGCGCCGGGCATAGCGGGTTCGCTCATTCATCCCCTGCTGCACGACCGCCCAGTTGCCCGAGCGATCGAAGTAGAAGGTATGCTGGTATATCTGGTACCCATCCTGAAGCGCTGCGCTGTCGACTTTGGCGCTCATGCGGCTGGCGTAGACAAGGTCTGCTGCCAAAGATGTGCCTAAACCTGCCTCACCGGCAAACGATTCGATCATGGCAGGGGTTTGACGCGAGCGTTTGCCCTTCCCACCAGCTATGTAAAGTCCAAGCTCGTTTTCCAGTCCTTTAATTCCCTCGGCAAAGGCTGCGTTGACTGTGGTCGTCACTCCGCTCGAGTGCCAGTCAAAGCCCATAACACAGCCAGTGGCTTGAAACCAGTACGGGTCAGCAATCCGTCGAAGAAATTCGGTTGTGCCGAATTCCGTTACTAGGATAATCGCCATTTCGCGTGCTAGCTGTTCCATACGCTGAAACAGCCAGCGGGGCGCCTTGCCCGGATGTAAAGGTAGATTTGCTACACCAGTTCTCATGGCTGCACCATGGTAATTATGCAGAGTACCCCGCTACGATACTGCGTACCTGAACTCGAAGCTGTCAAGTAAACCATATTAGTACTATAGTACTAATTGCATAATAACAAAAAACTCCAGCCAACGCCAGAGCTTCATGAACTAGGCTAGCGCCAATATTTCTTTCTTCAATGCATCAAAAGTCTGATTCTCAATCGACTCCCTGATTCGCTCCATCAAACGAGCATAAAATCGTACATTATGCATGGTAGCCAGTGTTTTCCCTGCGGCTTCGTTCACATTGAACAGATGCCGCAGATAGGCACGTGAATGATTCCGGCAGGTATAACAGTCACACTCCGGATCAAGCGGGCTAAAATCATTTTGAAACTGCTTTTTTTTGATGCGGATCACACCCCCGGACGTATAGAAGTAGCCATGACGGGCGTTCCGGGTAGGCAATACGCAGTCAAACAGGTCGTAACCCAGCGCCACTGAGCGGACGATATCCTGAGGCGTGCCTACACCCATGGCATATTTCGGTTTGTCCGCTGGCATGAGCTCGGCAGTATACCCAAGCAGATCCTCGAGGAACGTCCCTTCACTGTCCAACGGCCAGCCGCCGTAGCAATAACCGTCGAACCCGATCTCAGCTAGCCCTTCAAAACTTTTTCTGCGCATATCCAAATCATCCCCTCCCTGCACTATGGCAAGCAGCAATCCGGGGTTATCCGTATCCGTAGCCAACTCGTCGAAGCGTTTGCGGGCTCGATTACTCCAGAGGGTAGTAAACTCAACGGATTCATGGTTGCGCTCGGGACTGACACCCGGATGAACGCAGTCGTCAAACGCCAGCTTGATATCAGACCCGAGCGCAAACTGTATTTCCTGTGATTTTTCCGGAGTAAGCAGATGCATGCCGCCATCGAGCGGCGACTGGAAATGCATTCCCTGCTCGGTTACCTTGCCTTTAAGATTGCTCGTATGAATGAGGGAATAAATCTGGAACCCTCCGCCATCAGTCAATATCGGCTTATCCCATTGCATGAAGCGATGCAGCCCACCAGCCTGCGTAATCAGCTCAGAACCCGGCTTGAGATAGAGGTGCAGGGTATTTGCTACAATCGCCTGGGTTCCCGTTGCCACAAGCTCTTCCGTCGTTAAAGTCTGCACAGCGCCTCGCGTGGCATCGGGCATAAACGCCGGCGTTACAATCTCGCCGTGGGATGTAGTGATCTTGCCGAGGCGGGCTTTGCAACTATCTGTCTGTTTGATAAGGGAAAAAAGATTCATAATGCCATTTTTTTAAAACTGACCGCAAGCTGCTAGCAAGTTCGATATACGCAAATAATACCACCCTATTTGTATAGCTAATCTCCCCTCCTCTTCTAAAAAAGGATCAGGAGTGGAAAAATCCAGCTTACAGCTCCATCTTTTCCTGCATTGCAGCCGGTGCCTTGCGCCCGAGATGCGCATACGCGGCACGGGTAACCGTACGCCCACGGGGAGTACGGGTAAGAAAGCCAATCTGCATGAGGAACGGTTCATAGACATCCTCAAGCGTGTCCGGCTCCTGAGCAATGGTCGCTGCCAGTGTCTCAAGCCCGACTGGTCCGCCATCATATTTTTCCATGATCGCCTCCAGGATGCGGCGGTCAATATCATCAAGCCCCAGATCATCAACAAGCAGATCATCGAGCGCCTGCCGGGCGATAGCCTGGCTGACATGCCCGTCATGCTCCACCTCGGCGAAATCCCGTACCCGTTTAAGCAGTCGATTTGCAACCCGGGCGGTCCCACGCGATCGCTTGCCGATTTCCGCAGCTGCCTCGCTGTCAATGCTAATATCGAGAATACGGGCGGATCGCCGGACGATCTGGGCGCAGTCTTCCGGCGAATAAAAATTCAGATGGTAAACCACACCGAAACGATCACGCAGCGCCGATGTTAAAAGACCGATACGCGTCGTTGCGCCGATGACCGTAAACTTCGGCAGATCAATCCGGAAAGTCCGGGCAGCTGGTCCCTTACCGGTAACAATATCAAGGCGAAAATCCTCCATGGCCGGATAGAGATACTCCTCTGCCACACGGTTCAGACGGTGGATTTCATCGATAAACAGGACATCACCTGCGTTAAGGTTGGTAAGAATAGCGGCCAAGTCACCAGCCCGTTCTATGACCGGTCCGGAAGTCGTTTTAATTCCCACTCCCATTTCATGGGCAATTATATTGGCGAGCGTGGTTTTGCCGAGCCCAGGCGGTCCATAAAGCAATACATGCTCCACCACATCCTGCCGTTTCCTGGCTGCGCCCATAAAGATGCCCAGATTTTTCTTCACCTGCTCCTGACCGATATACTCACTCAGAATACGCGGACGTAGCGTCTGATCTAAAACTTCTTCTTCAACACCGCTACCCCTGGGGGTAACTAGTCTATCGTTACTCATATGAATTAGAGATTAGAAATTAGGAATTAGGATCATTGGTTTACTTGATGAGACCTGTTACTGCCTTGTTACCGGTAACAGCAAGGTTAACTATGGAATAACCGTATCAAGCCATTCGCCTGAGCGCTTCCCGGATCTGCTCTTCCGTACGCAATGACGGGTCAATAGTATCAAGCACGGCCTGCACCTTGAGCCTGGGATAGCCCAGGCTGACCAGCGCTTCAACCACTTCTGACGAAACCGCTCCTCTGGCATCAGGACCTGTGGCAACACCACCGATTTTGTCCTTCAGTTCAACCACTACCTTTTCGGCTGTTTTCCTTCCAATGCCACTCGCATGCGCCAGATAACTGCTGTCTCCACTGGCAATGGCATTACGCAGGCGTTCACTGCTGCCGAGATTCATGATCGCCAGGGCACTTTTCGGTCCAACCCCGCTCACGGTCAACAGCTTGTGAAATACCTCCAGCTCACTGGAACCGTTAAAACCGTAGAGTGCCAACAGATTTTCACGTACCACCTGATAGGTATGTAAACGAACCGTTTCACCGTCCGGACAATCAAGCGCTTGCTGCGGGACAAAAACTTGATACCCGATGCCTGAATCTGTTTCAATAAGCAGCCAGTCATCACCCCGACCGGTAACCGTACCTCTGATTGTTCTGATCATACCTGCTGTTAAAATAACTGGATAATTATCCGGAATAGGAATGAGCGTGACAGACCGCGGCTGCCAGGGCATCTGCCTCATGATCATTGAGTTTGACATCCGGGATGTGCAGGAGCAATTGCACCATATGCATGACCTGACTTTTGTCCGCACGCCCGTAACAGGCGGTCGCCTGTTTGATCTGCAAGGGAGTGTATTCGGCAAACGGCAGGGATGAACGCCCGGCCAGCAATGCGATTATCCCGCACACGCGGCTGACAAGCAAGGCTGATCTGGTATTTTTGGCAAAAAAGATATCCTCGCAGCAGATATCTGTCACACCATGGTGTGCAATAACATCCTCAAGCGCCGCATATATGGTTACCAGTCGGGCTGCCAGCGGCTCGGTACTACTGGTACGGATACAGCCGTGGGTGCCATACGCAAGGTGCTTATGGCTGTCAACGCGCACCACCCCGTACCCGCAGGAAGCCAGCCCGGGATCAATTCCCAGGATTGTCATAGACATTACCCACCTGCTTCGGTAGAAAGATCAGGAACAACTGCAGGCTTTTCCGGGACGATCTCCACCCGTTTTGTTTTCACATACCAGGTCGGCAGATCTTTTAACCGGTCAGCCGGATGCACCATAAAAACTGAATTGACGTTCTTGACGCTGTCAGATACTGCATAATTATACACTGGTGTAACCAGGAAGATCGCAGGGCTTTCTGCCCTGACTATGGTTTGAAACTCATAGTACTTTTTCTTCCTTTGCTCTGGTTTGGTAATCCGCCGGGCATCCTCAAGCAGTTTATCGACCCGCTCGTTGTAGTACAGGGAAATATTCAAACCCGGATCATCACGCTGGGTGGAATGCCAGAAGGCATACACATCAGGATCCCAGGAAAGGCTCTGCCCGAAAAGAACACAATCATAATCGCGTTTACGGAGATATTCATCGATAAACGTACCGACACCGAATAAACGCACCTCCACATTCACGCCGATTTCTTCCCACATGGCTTCGATGAGAATCGCCATTTGTACGCGCTGGTCATCATCATCGCTGAGCAGGGTAATGGTCAACTCCTGACCATTGCGTTCCAGAATGCCATTCTGGTCTGCATCCGTCCATCCGGCTTCTGCAAGCAATGCGCGGGCTTTTTCTGCATCGAAGGTTATTGTTTCTGCTTCCAGCGGTTTATATGCCCAGGAAGCTGCTGGTAACGGTCCGGTTGCTTCCTGAGCCGCTCCGTCGAAGACCTCAGCTATCAGCTTCTGGCGGTCTATAGCATATGATAGCGCCGATCTGACCTTGATATCGATAAACATGTCTCGGTCGCGGGTGTTGAAAAATATCCCCTGATACCTCGGCAAAGCATTAGCATATACATTAATACTTCGCATGTCTGCTACATCTGCCAGGATTTCCGGAGCAACGTTGTATACTCCGTTAATCTCGTGATTGCGCAGGGCAGCCAGCAATTCGTATGTGTTGTTGTACAGCTTGAAACGGACTGTTTCGATATAGGGAACTTTTCCGTAATATTTCATATTCGCAGTCAGCACCACTGTTTTAATCACATCATCCTTGGAAACGATTTCAGAGAAACGATAGGGTCCCGTACCGACCGGATTCCGGTTAAACGGGGCATCAGCCAGCTCGGCAACCGGAGTATCGATAAGCAGGTGTTCGGGCACGATACCAAGCGTGGTATTTTCCAAAAAAGCAGCATACGCATCGGGCAATACCAGCTTGATCTGCTGATCATCAATGACTTCTACCTGAATCCCTTCCCAGTTTTTCTTGAGTGTATAGGGACCGGGATACTGATCCTGCAGAATTAAATTATAAGTAAACGCCACATCATGCGCATTGAACGACTCCCCGTCCTGCCAGATGACATCAGATCGCAGGGTAAATACATAGGTCAGACCGTCCTCGCTGACTTCCCAGCTTTTAGCGAGATCTCCTGCCAGCTGACCATCAGCATCGATTTTGGTCAATCCGGAAAAAATGAGGCTATTCAGATCACGGTCCACATCGGTCACCGGCACGAGCGGATTGATGTTCACCGGCGCGCCGATTACTCCCTCGCTGTACTCACCCCCAAAAGCAGGTACCTCCTGCGTATGATCGAGATACCAGCTCACCCAGACCCAGATGCTGAAGGTGGATACGACCGCAATCAAACCGACTGCTGACAGTATCCGTGCCCGCGTAAGAAAAAACACGTTTATTTGGAGTACAAAGTGAGAAATGAAAATAGCAGAAACAGACCGGCAAACACAATCGTCATGTTGAAAACAATCTTCTCTGCCCCCCGCCGGCTGCGGTAAAAACTGCCCTCTCCCCCGAATGCTCCCGAAAGTCCGACACCCTTGGCCTGCATGAGGACAAGCGCAATCACGATCACCGAAGTGATAACCTGAAAAACAAATAGGGTTTTCTGCGTTAATAACCAGTCCATTCCTGACTCCTTAGATTATAGGCGTTGCCAGTATACCACGTGTCTTCTGGCTGTGCCAGCTGGAATTTGACGTTTACCCTGCAGTCAATTAGGATACAATTCGATCATTAATCGCCCTGCGCATGCCAACATTTGACTCAATCCGGTATACCCTGAACAAACCCCAGTATTCACTCAGCGTCATCGCCATAGCGTTTACCCTGATATCTGGCTTGCTGCTCTGGAGCTATTCCACGGCAATTGTCCGGGAGATCGATACCAATCTCAACGCAGTTGAGGAAACGATCGAACGGACGCGCTAACCGCGTGCTTCAGCCGCAATCCTGACCATAGCGGTAAAAGTATCTGCTTTCAGGCTGGCGCCGCCCACGAGCGCGCCATCGATATCTGATTCTGCCATGAACCTGCCGATATTCTCATCCGTGCTGCTCCCGCCATACAGGATACGGATATCCTGCGCATACGCATCGCCAACACACGCACCAAGGGTCTGGCGTATCGCATAAATTACCTCCTGAGCCTTCCCGGCGCTGGCCGCGAGGCCTGTCCCTATCGCCCAGATAGGTTCATAGGCGAAGACAAGCGCATCGGCAGAAGCTACACTACATTTTGACAAGGCAGCCTTGACCTGCGCCACCACATGGGGCACATAGCTTCCCGCATTTCTGATGTCGAGGGACTCACCGACGCAGATGATGGGACGCAAGCCGGTTTTTATCGCTTTGGCAACTTTCAAAGCAACAATTTCGTCAGATTCGTTGAAAAATTGACGCCGCTCGGAATGACCGATAATTACATACGTGCACACATCGGCAAGCATACCAGGGCTGATTTCACCCGTATACGCCCCCTTGTCTTCAAAGTACATATTCTGGGCACCCAGCATGACAGAACTACCAGCTGCCTCGGTGGCAAGGGTTGGTACATGCGTGAATGGCGGGCAGCAGACAACCTCAACTGCGGCAACAGCTTCTTCGGACAAGGTATCTCTGATAGTTCGAAACAACGCCACGCCCTCGGAAACCGAGGTGTTCATTTTCCAGTTACCCGCGATCATGGGTGTACGCATCACTCCCCTTTCAGACTAAAGATATACTCGCCCGCCCGGCTGGCAAGCCGGCGGAAGCGGACCGATGGCTAACCTGACCCCGCACTGGTGGAAAAGACCTTCCAGCCGGCAGAGGGGCAAGCCAACAATGTTATAGTAGCATCCTTCATAATACTCGACAAATCCACGCGCGCCCTCCTGGATAGCATACGCTCCCGCTTTGTCATAGGGCTTTTCCCGTTGAACATACTCAATGATCTCCTTCCTATCCAGCGGTCGCATGGCAACCGTTGTGGCTTCTACTGCTCGACTGCATTCTCGGCCGTCCCGCGTCAGTACCATACCGGTATATACGATCTGTTCCCTGCCGGAAAGTTTGGTCAGCATACTGACAGCGTCCTGCTCATCCGCTGGTTTGCCGAGGATTCCTTCGTCAAGCGCTACGAGCGTGTCAACACCGAGAACGAGTATACCGGGGTGTTCCCTTGATACGGCAATTGCTTTGGCTGCAGCCAGCTCCTGCGCGAGCAAGTCCGGTGCAAGCCTATCTAGGGTCTGTATCAGCTGCTCTTCATCTATGGACGAAGCAATTGATGAAAAAGTAACACCCGTTGCTTTTAACAGCTCGATACGCCGCGGTGAAGCGGAGGCAAGAACAAACGTGTTGTACATACTCCTTTTTTTTCTAATTATTACCATGTGTGACGCATTTCAACATGATCATAAAAAACTGACGTACTGCTCTCTCCGAACTCATCACCTTTAACAGTGATTTCTTTACCATGGATATCCCAGAAAAATACATAACTGCGGCCATCACTAGTATATGTCATAATTTGAGTATCAGAACCAGGACATGCGTATAAATACTGAGGCACTAATGCTTCACTCAATGCATTTGCATCTTTCTTCAGATTTATCGTATTTGCGGTGATTGGGTACATCCCATGTTCGATAAAATACTTTTTTAATGCATCCTCGATATCATCTTCATCGATCCACGGATCTTCAACATAATTGCTACAATCTAACGTACCAGATCGCTCTATTTGTGTTTGATCATCAATATTCTTTTTTCCAGGCTCGTAATCGATACTATCCGATCCGTTACGGGTATTTCTTGCTATCAGCAGACCAACAATAACAGCTCCCGATACCCCAATAATACCAAATAGTAATGAAATATTCTTCATTATTTTTTCCCGAAAATAACTACTTAAACATCTGTTTGGATCTGACCTTTTTCTGATAGGTTATGGCAAATCGATGCGTTTCATCGCGCAGCGCCTGCACAAGCAGGCTACCGGCGCTGTCAGCAGCCAAGGGTATCGGCTCAGACTGCCAGGGAACAAATAGCTGTTCCTCCTCCTTGGCCAGCCCGACGATCGGGAAGGCAAACAACCCCCAGACCTTTTGCTTTTTCGGAGACTTCGTCTTAGGAGCCTTTTTTTTCTTGCCTGCTAATTTTACCTCCTCCGGATGATACAGCCGCAGTTCGTGCATAACCTCAACTGCGGTACTAAGCTGCCCTTTACCTCCATCGATAACAACGAGATCAGGCATGGCTTTGAAAGAAAGATCCTCTTTACGCTTGGTCGTTGTATCATAGCGCAGGCAGACAACTGGCCCCCAGCTGGCACAGGCATGGGTAATTTTTTTAGAAAAAACAGGTGGAACCGCAGCAATACACTTAAACCCGAATCCCTCATAATATGGTACATGTCCTTCGGAAGTCAGCCCATAAAAAACTTTGGCTTTGAATTTGCGAATCAGTTCAGACAGCAGCAGGTAGCCAAGACGCTTGCCGCGCAGTTCAGGCTTGATCCAGAGCGAAGCCAGCTCGTGTATCGGTACTGCATGTTCTCCGGTGGCGTCGTCTGCAGGGAGATATAGTTTAACCCGACCAAAACCAACAATCTCCCCCTTGTATCGCAGAGCCAAAAATTGTTCCGGCGCTAGATCGCTGTTATCCAGCCGTTCAGCCATGATACGTTCCTCGATAAACTTCATGGCTTTGTCGGTCGGCTGCCGGAGTGTGAGGCCTTCCAGCCCAATGCCCATGCCCTGCAAACGCTCGAAGCGCCGGGTGAGCACCTCGCGCAGGGCAGCATAATCATCACCACCTTCGATCGTCTGTACTTTAAACCGCCGGTAATCGGAATTTCGGGGCTCGCCTGCATGAAACACTGCCATCGCGCCCACCGTACCCTCACCCCCGAGGTGGGATATGTCAAAGCACTCGATACGTTCGGGTTTACGCGGCAGCTGCAGGACATCTTTCAGTTCAGCCAGTGCCTGATTGCGGCGCTGCTCCTTGGTCATCCACTCCCCGAGCAGCTCATCCAGCCGCTGCTTGGCATTGGTGCTGACCAGATCAACCAAGCTTTTTTTCTCGCCCCGCACCGGCACGACCAGCTGCGGTAACCGGCGGTCTGCTGCAAGCGCCGCTCGCAGACTTCCAAACCATTCACTGAGAACCGGCGCATTCTCCATTTCCTGCGGAATCAGGATCTCAGTCGGGATCTCAAACGCTTTTTCATAATAGGACACAAGCGTCCGCTCCAGCACCTCCTCGGCATCCACCGCCGCGGAGCAATCCATAGTAAATTCTTCTCGACCGATGAGGATGCCGTTACGGACCTTGAACAGCTGCACGCAGGCTTTTGACGCTTCTATCGCGACACCAAAAACATCCCTATCCTGTTGATCACTCATCACCGCCTGCTGCTTGGCAAGCAATGATTCAATTTCCTGAATCTGATCCCGCAGACGGGCAGCCAGTTCGTACTTCTGATCAATTGCTGCCTGAGTCATAGCGTCCTGAAGCTCATTGACCAATTCGCGCGCCTGCCCGCCGAAAAAACGTTTTACCTGACTGATGATCGCATCGTGCTCTGCCTTGTTGATCTCCGGCATGCAGATACCGAGACAGCGTCCGATCTGATGCTGGATGCAGGGCCGGATGCTGCGGGGATTGCGTGATTTGCCGGGCTGATCAAAAAAATCATGCTCACACTTACGATAGGGAAATATTTTCTGGACCAATGCCAATGTTTCCCGAATCGCGGTAGCTGAAGTATATGGTCCGAAATAGGTCGCCCCGTCCTTGTGCATACGCCGCACAAGCAGTACCTGCGGAAAATCTTCGTTGGTTACTTTGAGGTATAAATAATTTTTATCATCACGCATTCTGATGTTATACTTCGGGCGGTGCTCTTTGATAAGGTTATTTTCCAAAATCAGCGCTTCGACCTCGTTGGAGACAACGATGTACTCGATGTCAGCGATATTTTTAATGAGCACCTTGGTTTTAGCAGTAGCTTTAGGGTCATTGCGGAAATATGATCTCACCCGGGAACGCAAGCGGATCGCCTTACCCACATAAATAATCTCTCCGCTCGCATCCTTGTACAGATACACCCCTGGCTTTGCCGGCAGGGTTTCCACTTTTTTCTTCAATTCTTGATCGGACATACTACTTAAAACCAGAATTTAGAATTTAGCTTGTCCTCCGGAGTCTTGACGAAGGAGGAAATCGAGAATGCAGAGTTATCAAGTATCCAATTTTCAATTTTCCAAATCACAAGCACCCCACGCGCATTATACCATCCCTCTTATCTCTGTATATCTCTATCTCATAACTCGTTATATCGTTGCTCTCATTATCTCAATATCTAATCTCTAAGTATCTCCCTCCATGATAGATAAAACAGCAAAACAAGCCATACTCGAACAATTTTCTCAGACGCTCCCGGCTACTCCGCCAGATGACGGCATTCTGCTCGTGGACAAGCCCTCTGGCCCGACCTCGCACGATATCGTCTACCTGGTAAAAAAGAAATACGGCCTCAAGGTCGGCCACACCGGTACACTCGACCCCCTGGCCTCTGGCCTGCTCATCCTCCTGCTCGGCCAAGGCACCAAGCGTGCCAAAGAGTTTGAAGGGCTCGATAAAGTGTACGAGGTCGAAGCAGTCTTCGGCGAAGCGCGAGATACCTATGATGCGGAAGGCACTATAATGCAAAATTTAAAATGCAAAATTCAAAATCTAAAATCTCTCTGCGAGGATGACATAAAAGCAATTTTGCCTGAATTCACTGGTCCCATATCGCAGAGGGTCCCGCCGTTCTCGGCGGTCAAGATCAACGGCAAGGCGCTCTATCGCTATGCCCGCGAAGGAAATCCTATTCCAGAAGATCAGCTTCCGGTCAAAGAGATCACGATTCATGAGCTAACCCTACTAGATTTTCACCCTGTACCAAAAGAAATATTAGAAATTAAAAATTTTGTATTAGAAATTGCAGACGCGCAACTTCCAATAGCGCGTCTGCAGGTTCACTGCTCCAAAGGTACATACATCCGTAGCCTAGTGCATGATCTGGGAATGCGACTGGGGGTGGGGGCGTATGTGAACAAGCTGAGAAGAATAGCGGTAGGAGGGTACCAGTTACCCTGATCGTCATTTCTTTTTTTTACGATGACCTCCCTTTTCTGGAGGATTTAAATAAGCTGTTGTGTTTCCTGTACGTTTATTAGTAATAAACGCATCAAAGCTAGCATAGGCACTCGCCGCAGATTGAGCCAGTCGTAAAGAATCCAGCACAAAATTCTGAAATCCAGTAGATGCCTGTTGCCACACAGATTCAACATCTCCTGTTTGAGATGCATCAATGTGCCTACGCAATAGTGCCTGATATATACTTAATCCATTCATAGCAATATTGGATTGTATCAATTCTCGATAGAAATAATCAGCAAGTATAGCGACAACGTGTTCGTCGGCGAGGAGACCTTCGAATACCGCTGGCGGGATACCATTCAATTGCTCCAACATAAAATCGATACCAACATTTTGTTGATCTGCCGTTTGATGTTGAGTAGCATGATATTGTGACAAATTTGCCTGAACGATAGAGCCGATGTTTTGATCATTGATAATACTGATCGCCAGATCCAAAGGTATGCCACAATGCTGTATGTACATTTTTACAATTTGAGTCCTGAACAAAGGTATATTCACAAAATTTTCAATAAGCTGGTAGTTTACATCACCATTAAGTGCCAACTCACCAGCTATGTTGATAGGAATACCAAAACGAGTAGCATATTCTCGAGCACGGCCTAATACTCCTCTGAATCTAACCATACATTTCGTTATATTTGCTGATTCACCTATACCTGATATAGATGAAAAAAAGTTGTAAGCTTCAGAAAAATCTGCCTCACCAGCCGGTATAGCATCCCCGATATCCCCCCATTCGCGATGCATGCTTTGCTGGAAACGAGACCAATTGACCTGCCAGGTCGAATTAGCTGGCAGCTCAATAGAATATGGATATAAACTCATAGTCTCTGGTAATGAACTGATCTGCAATCCATCTAAATCATCTGCATTTACGACGATAAATCGAATCACGCCTTCTTCTCGCTTAAGCGCAAGTAATACACGCTCTCCTTCCACACACTGATCATTAAATAAACCATACGGCAGATCGTAAAGTTCATATTTAGACAATTCTGTTGTTACGCGAGCACGTTCTAATTGCATAGTATCTGTTGCTACGATTGTTTCTAGTACGAAACCATCTCCCGCTTCTTCTTGGTCTACCATGATCATACCTGCAACGGTTTTTGACTTCTGTCCCAATACGACGTCGGGATTGCACCAGACTGCATTATCCATAGCATCCTGGGTCGGTCTCCACATACGATGCTGTAATAGTACAAACGCTCCCTTCGAATTAGGTGCATCTGTGATAGGCTTAATTTTTTTACGAATAAATGCTACCCCCGTTGTTTCTGGACTGACAGATCCATGGGGTATATCCTCGCAATGTGTAACAGTAACGTGTCCAGCAAGATTATCCCGTGGTGCGCCAAACTCATGAGATACCTGTATTTTCATCAGCGCTCTATTTACGTGATAATCAAATCCGATAATCGGAGTTCCGTTACGAACTACTTCAGGCATACCAGCGAATATGCTCAAAGGTTCTACTTCTACACAGACATTACCTGGATTTATTTCTTGATCTGCTCCCAGCATCATTTCCTGAGTCACTACCGTAGTCTCTGTTCTAAGATCCATGACATCCATGGCGTTCTGTAGACGGGCTGTGGCAAATGCAACCAGTGAATCACGCAGCGACGCTGGTATGGACTTTCCCATAAGCGATTCCTCAAACGCAGCCATCATGGCCTCCGCCTCTGGCATACGTTCTGATCGAATAGATCTCGACCGCTCGCTTTGCGTGTGGAATACACTTGCTGCACCCATTTCCGCAGCAAGTCTCTGTAAATCATCTAACGAGCAAACAGATAAAATATTGTGTGCATGAGCTGCATCACCGAGTTTATCTTGTTGCTCAGCATTGAGTAAACCCATACGAACGAGCGTTTCCCCATGCAATCGCATGAATTGCATGATAACCCGCTTCTCCAGCCAGCTTCGATACGCATTTACCACAAACAAGCTCCATTCGGTCTGTGATGAACAGCCTTCCACCCTGATATCGCGTACTGTATCACTTGACCACATGGCATATTGATCGCAAAACCACGAACCATCAGTCCTCTGGCTGACATTCAC
>JAKQHK010000040.1 GCA_029573015.1 bacterium | reverse complement strand
GAAACCATCACTATCGAGCAAAATCAATTGCCGCAGTTGCGTCAGCTGGTAATCATAAAAAACCCTGACCGGTGCCGAGAAACCACGCAATAAAGACGGCACAGGTTTTTCTGCCACCTGCTCAAACACGATGGTCTGTTGCGCCTCACAGATATCCAGTACGGTTTCCGTACCTCTGGCCTGCCCGTCAGTCACCAGAGCCAGCACGCCGTTACCGCCATAGAGCGCAACCTTGAGTGGAATATGGAGCGCTTTTTTCTCGGTTTGCCCGGGCGTTGCGGGCGTATGCTGGTGAACAGTCAGACTATATTGCTGGCGGTCAGCATCATAGCTGTCGCTGATATGCAATTGCGGCGTGCCCGCCTGCGAATACCACAGACGAAACTGGCACAGATCCCTGCCTGATACTTCCTCCATACACTGGACGAAATCATCGCAAGTGACGGCCTGCCCATCGAAGCGACTGAAATACAGGTCCGTTGCCTGGCGGTATTACTCCGGCCCCAATATATTGGCCAGCATGCGTACCACCTCAGCCCCTTTCTCATAAATGGTGACGGTATAGAAATTGGATATTTCCATATAGGAATCCGGTCGCACCGGATGCGCCATCGGACCGGCATCCTCAACAAACTGCACGCCGCGTATGAGACTGACATCCTCTATCCGCTTGACCGCACGGCTGTTCATATCTGCCGAGAATTCAGAATCGCGGTAAACCGTCAATCCCTCTTTCAGGCTCAACTGGAACCAGTCACGACAAGTAACCCGGTTGCCGGACCAGTTATGAAAATACTCATGGGCGATCACCCTTTCCACACGCTGAAATGCGGCATCGGTCGTACTGGCCGGATGAGCCAGTACACAGGATGTATTGAAGATATTCAATCCCTTGTTTTCCATTGCCCCCATGTTGAAATCGTCCACAGCGACTATCATGAAACGGTCCAGGTCGTATTCCCGGCCGTAGATCTGTTCATCCCAGCGCATGGCTTTTTTCAACGACTGCATCGCAAAATGGCATTTATCACCATCTTTTGCTTCAGTGTAGATCTGCAACAGAACCTGACGGCCGAATTGCGTGGTAAAGCTGTCTTCCAGACAGACCAGATTGCCCGCAACCAGCGCAAACAGATAGCTGGGTTTTTTGAAAGGATCGTGCCAGTGCACGATGCGCTTACCATCGCGCACCGTATCGGACAGACAATTACCATTGGAAAGCATGGTCGAGAAAGCACCTTCCCGGGCAACGATCACCGTTTCAAATTCGCTCATGACATCCGGCCTGTCCAGGTAATACGTGATCTTGCGAAAACCCTCGGCCTCGCACTGCGTGCAGTACATACCACTGGAGCAATAAAGCCCTTCCAGCGCAGTATTTTTTTCAGGATAAATACGGGTTTTGCAGTGCAATACAAACTGTTCCGGTACGTCGCGAATGGTCAGATTGTGCGGCGTTATCTGGTAATCCTCGTCATCAAGCAGCTGCTCGTCAATCGCCAGAGAAAGTAATTCCAGCTGCTCGCCGTGCAAAATCAGACGATCTGCTTTTACGCTCTGCGGGTTGCGGGTAATCGTCAGCCTGCTGCTGACATCGGTATAACCTTCGTGCAGCTCAAACGTCAGATGCGTTTTTTCAATTAAGAATTCCGGAACACGGTAATCAGCAAGGCGGGTAACAGTGGCAACAGGGGTAATGGGAGTACCAGATATATCGGACATGATCAGTAAACAACAATAAGTGGGTCAAATAAGCATTAACCCACTTATGTCTCCTGATTTCAAGCTGTCAGGCGTAATCAGCAGAAGAGAATACCGGATGTATCGTTACCGCTTAATACTATTTCACTCGACAAGAGAACTACTTCACCCGCATACCGGGTTGGGCGCCACTATCCGGGGCAAGCAGAAAAGGCCCTCCTCCGTTTTCACCACTTGCAGCCAGTACCATGCCTTCGGATAATCCGAATTTCATTTTCCGTGGAGCAAGATTGGCTACCATGACCGTCAGACGCCCTTTGAGTAGTTCCGGATCATAGGCAGATTTGATGCCGGCGAAGACAGTACGTTGTTCAGAGCCGATATCCAGTGTCAGTTGCAGCAGCTTGTCAGCGCCCGGGACATGTTGCGCATCCACAATACGAGCAATGCGCAGATCGATCTTGCCGAAATCTTCGATAGAAATAGTTTCCGCAATCGGCGCAACGGGATGTTGTTGTGCCTGACCATGTCGCTGCGGGGAGTGTGATTCAGTTCCTGTATTCATCGTCTGTTGCATGGTTTGTTGATTGGCCGTAATCAGTGCAGTAATCTGCTTTGGGTCGATACGGGTCATGAGATGCTGATAAGGGTTGATCACATGGCCGGGCGGCAGCAGCGTGCCGGATAAAGGTTGCCCGGCCGGCTGCTTCTGCCAGCCCAATTCACCCAGATTGAGGAAATCCTCGATCTGCGCAGCAGTGCGCGGCAGGATCGGCTTCAGATAGCAGGAAAGCAGATAAAACATCTGGATACCCAGGCTGCAGGCACGGTGCAGCTCCCGCTCCCGCGTTTCATCCCGGGCAATTTCCCAGGGAGCCAGCGTGTGAATCAGTTCATTGACTTCATCTGCACGGCGCATGATATGGCGTACTGCTGCAGAAAAATCACGTGCTTCATAAGCGGCTTCGATCACTCCCGGCTGCCAGCCGGCAAAATGTTCATCCACCATTTGCTGCAGCAGACGGTAATCCTCACCGCTCACCAGCTTGCCGCCAAACTGCTTGCTGATGAATCCCGCACACCGGCTGGCAATATTGATGTATTTGCCCACCAGATCGGAATTGACACGCGCGACGAAATCCTCCAGGTTGAGGTCGATATCCTCCATGCTGCCATTCAGCTTGGCGGCATAGTAGTA
>JAKQHK010000039.1 GCA_029573015.1 bacterium | reverse complement strand
CTTCCATGCTCATAAGCGTTGTCCGGATATCGCCCTTGATGTGGGCAGAATGGGCGATAAACAGCAAACCTTCACAGACGATATTACCATCGACTGCTCCAAATATTTGCAGGTTCGTTGCACTTACCGAAGCCTTAACTTCCGCAGTCTCACCGATGACCAGCGCTCCCTTCACGGTGATCGTTCCTTCTACCTTGCCGTTGATAAGCACATTCTCCTCGAACCGGATATCACCTTTCAAACTGGTGCCCTGACCAAGAACATTGGTATATGTGCCTTCATTCTCTTTGGACAATGTATTCTCCTTGCTAATGGTTGATGGTTATTTTTTCCCGATGGCTTCGGCCAGCACCGCCTTTTCCTCTTCGGTCAGCTGGTGTGGTGATTTTCCGCCTTCGATATGCTTGGCGTACATGCGGGTAGTACCGCGGCCATGCAAGCTGCTGAGGATCACGCCATTATCCTTCTCGTCGAGCAGCACCAGTGCAAAGCTCTGGTCCCCTCCGGCATCTTCAAACGGATTAAAGCGCACCATGGCTTTCTTCTGTACTGCGAGCCTGAGCTGTTCACGAATGCGCTGCTGGAATTCCCCGATATGATTGATATTCAGACTCAACTGGTCAATCTTCACAAACAGCCGGGTAAGGACATCCTCGAAATTTCCTCCTTTTCCGTCCACCAGCAAACGATCAAAAAGCGCTTCAATCCTGCGGATCCGCTGCTGCGTTCGCAGATATGCAATCACGACACCAATGACCGCACAGCAGCCGATACCCAGACCCCCGAAAAGGATGAATCGTTCAAATTCACTCATGCTGCCCACCTAGAAAAAATGTGTAATAGTAGGTTATAACGTAAAAAGTGTAAAATATTTAACCTCTACTTGCAACCTCAGGAAAGCATCGTTATACTCAAAAGGTAATAGAGGAGACAGATTATGGCACGCAAATTAACCAAACAACGCTCATTCGGCAAAAAAAATCCTGCCCCTACCCAGACACAGACAAACCGCGACACTAAGACACCTGTCCCGTCCTTTTTTCCCCAGTCAACGGAAATCTCCAAATATGAGTATATCCGCAAGGATATCAAAAAAATCGCCTGGCTCGCTGCTGCTATACTCGGCAGTTACGCCCTGATTTATATCTTGAACACCGCCTGGCATTTATTTTAAAAAAACCGCCGCAGGCGGTTTTTTCTTGCACATACTCCCGGATCACTTACGCATACAGCCGGTACTGCCCGATGACACTGCCGACCAGCTGGTCCACTGGCAACGCAATTCGGGCATTGCTTTTGAAACTGCGAATTTCACAAGTCTGAATAGTGACACTGACCACCTCTCCGAGATGCGCCCCTCCATCTACAGCCCTGCCCAGGACAATAGCTTTAACCGATGGTTTGCGTTTCTGTTCCACCAGCAGGATGTCCCCGTCTGCATAGAGGCATTCCTTCAAGTCCCACCCGTGGACCCGAATGCATACGCAATCCTTATTCCCGATCCAGTCAACCGGGATAACTTTGTACTCCACTGCTGCCGGCTGGCTAAGCGGTTGTTCCGGGATAAAATCCCAGGATACCGGTAACTCGACGATATCGCGGAAAAGGGGACCGCTGCTCGGATCCACGACCTCAATTCCCCGTTCCCCGTGATAATCGCGGATGATATATCCCTTTTCTTCGAGGCGCTGCAGGTGTGCATGCACGGTGGCAAGCGAGGAAAGACCGAAATTATCCGCGATCTCCTGAAGGGTCGGCGCTGCCTGATTCTTGGCCACGAATTTTTTAATGAAATTGAGAATTTCCCTCTGCCGTTTGTATAATGTTGCTGCCATGCACGTACTCCTCTGCTATATATCTGATGGCTGAAGCGGATAATTGCTAAACCGATCTATGTTATATCGAATAAAACCCGAAGCGTCAATGGGTTGAAAAAAAAATCATTCTCGATTACTATCTACCCAGCAAATAGTCCCTAACCCACCTAGCTGAGGAAACCGCATGGCTGACACCCCCAAAAAAGTCAAAAAGTGCGAACTCATAACTGATGCCTGTCCCATCGTCGGGACGGTTCATGATCTGGAACATGCGCAGCTGCTCACCTCCCTGAAAATCGAATCTGACGATGACACCTGCCCTGGCTGGTGCCCGCAGTGCGAAGAAGTATTGACCTGCGAGCAGGCATGGGAGCAGTGGGACATCCAGGAATTGTGCCACGAGCTGAGCAGGGCAGATCTGGAACAAGCCCTCGATGCTTCTCTCGGCTGTGCACCGCTTCCGGAAAAGCAGGATACCGTATCAGTGACCTGCGAAGTTTTCACCAATGCTGCTGAACTGCCCAGAGAGATCACCGCCTTCTTGAAAGAACTTGATAGTCTGGTCCGCAAAACAGAACGCCATTTACAGGCATTGCAAAAAAAAGTTAAAAAGCAGTAACGCATCACGACAAACGTTGAAACGCTCGCCCAACGCGGGCGTTTTTTATTAGCGAGGAGAAATCATGCATCTCTCATCCATATTTGGTTCCTATGATGTCCGGGCTGTCTATCCGGATACGCTTGACGAGCAGGGAGCCTATGCGATCGGACGTGCACTCGCCATATATCTCAAGCAGGCGACAATCGTGGTCGGTCGGGATATGCGAACCGCCGCGCCCGCCATACAGGAAGCGCTCATGAAGGGATTAACCGAACAGGGCAGTGACGTCGTGGATATCGGTCTGGTAAGCACGGACATGTCCTACTTTGCCTGCGGCAAATATGGATACGGCGGCGCGGTCATGGTCACCGCCTCCCACAATCCCCCCCAATATATCGGGATGAAATTTTGCCGCGAAAATGCCATCCCCATGAGCCTGACCACCGGACTCAAGGATGTTTGCGCCCTGGCAGAAAGCGGCGATTTTCCCACTCCCCCACGCACCGGGATGATAACACCCAAAGATGTGTATGCAGACTGGATCAGTCATGCGCTCAGCTTTATAGATACCTCTACACTGAAACCGCTGCGCATCGTCGTTGACGCCGGTAACGGCATGGCAGGTAAAGTTATTCCCCAGGTGGCAGAAAAAATTCCTGTCACCATCATTCCTCTCTACTTCGAACTCGATGGCACCTTCCCCAATCATCTGGCTAATCCTATTGAACCGGAAAATATCAAAGACCTCCAGGACAAGGTGCGTGAAACCAATGCTGATCTCGGCATGGCCTTCGACGGTGATGCGGACCGTGTCTTCCTGACCGATGAAACCGGGGCCATCATCCCCGGCACCCTCATGACTGCCATGGTCGCCAAAATGATGCTTGGTAAACAGCCCGGCGAAACAATTCTCTATAACGCTATCTGCGGAGACATCTGCCCGGAGACCATCGTGACAAACGGTGGTAAAGCTGTCCGCACCAAAGTTGGCCACTCTATCATCAAACAGGACATGCGCACCCATAACGCCATTTTTGCTGGCGAGCATTCCGGGCATTACTATTTCCGCGATAACTATTACGCGGATAGCGGGCTGATCGCTGCCCTGATCGTACTTGAGCTCATAAGCAAAGACGGCCGCAAACTTTCGGAGATCGTGCAAGAATTCGACCGATATCATGCCTCGGGCGAAATCAATTCTTGGGTAGAAGATATCCCCGCCAAGCTGGCAAAGATCAAGCAAGCGTTTGCTGACGCACAGCTGGACGAGCTGGATGGCATTACTATCCGCTACCCGGAATGGTGGGCTAACATCCGTGCCTCCAATACCGAGCCGCTGCTCCGGCTGAACATCGAAGCCAAAACCGCTGAAGAACTCACCAAACAAACCGAAAAACTCACCACCCTGATCCGTTCGTAATAAGTTTAACGGTTATGATTTCTTAAAAAGGCATCCCTCGAGATGCCTTTTTTACTGCTCAGAATTCCGGTAGCCAAGCAACAGAAATAGCGCCATAACTGCCACCAGCACTTCAATCAGTATGCCAACCGGTACGCGTCCAAGCGCTTCCCCGAGTGGCAGCGTTTCTCGCACAAAAAACGGTCCGTCATAGCCCTGCGCTGGCCAAAAGTAAAATAGCCGTATCCCTAGCACATCCCCATGGTAGGGCAGGTCGGCGATAACATGCAGAGCGTAGGGAAGCATTAACCAGACGTACCGGCGGACCATGATCATCAGGATACCTGCTCCCGCAAGCGGCACCCAGAGATTATGGGTTAGGTGATAGAGCTGTGAACTCCAGGCCGGAATCTCCTCAATCGGCAGCATGCGGATGCGGCGGAAATACATCCAGGGTATGGTGCCGAGCAGGTCGGGCAGGATGCTCATGATGACTGCGAGTATCACCAGTTTTCTGTTTGCCAGCTTGCCCCGGGTAGCCGCGGCTCCGATCAGACTGTGCACCAGAATATCCATGCAGGATTAGTCCGTAGAAAAATGTATAACTGTTATGTCCCGAAATACCGATCTCCATAATCCCCGAGTCCGGGCAAGATATACTTGCGTTCATCCAGCCCCCTGTCGAGCGCCGCCGCGATGATACGCACATGAGGATACGCAGCATGTATACGCTCCACCCCTTCGGGAGCTGCCACCACGCAGACAACCCGCATTTCCTTCGGATGATGCTTGGCAATCTTGGATAGCACGTGTTCAATCGACCCGCCGGTCGCGAGCATGGGATCCGGGACAAGCACCACTGTGTCGTGCGTGATCGGCGGAAGCTTCCAGTAATACTCGCTGGCTACCGCGGTTGCCTCATCGCGTACCAGACCTGCGAACCCGACTTTGGCTTTTGGCAAAACAGAAAGCGCTGCCGGCAGCATCGCCAAACCAGCACGCAACACCGGCACGATCACAACCTCGTCCGCAAGCTTTTGAACCGTAGCCTCCTCCAGCGGCGTAGCGATTGTTTCAAAACGACAAGACAAGCCACGCATCGCCTCGGCAAACAGGAAACGGCAGAGCTGATCCGAATGATAACGGAATTTTTTCAGATCTGTATGCCGGTCGCGCAGATGCGCAAGCGAATCGACCACGAGTGGATGATCAACCAACGTCAAATTTTCTCTGTGCATCACTGATTCCTTATAAAGATACAAGTCATGGCATGATTACCTATTATCCTCACGATGATGCAGGAAAAAAAAGAAAAAAATGCAGGATACCACCTGATAGGCAATCTGGACAATCAAACCGGTGCGAAACCAATTAAATAGATAAAAAAAAGCAAACATGCCGGTGGGAAATTTACGGTGTAGCTCACGCTTTGTGCTGAGGAGCAAGAATTCCCCGATATACATGCCGAGTGCTGCAGCTGCCAGACCGGCAAGATCGAATTGAAAACAACTTTTCAACAGCAACGCGCTGAAGATAAGCAAATCTCCTCCATGATCGAGTAAATTACCGAGTTTTGATTGTCGCTGACAGCAGCGCGCCATGTATCCGTCAAGCATGTCCAACAACCTGTTTGCCAGAAATAACATAATAAACAAAGACTGATCGAAAAAAAGATATCTGACTGCCAGCAAACCAAAACCTAGACTTACCAGCGTCATCATATTCGGTCGTATCCCGATTTGATCGAGAGCTTTGAAAAAAGGTTCTACCCGCAAATGGGTAAACATTTTTTCCTTATATCTGTATAATACGTCCAAGGTTGGGATTCGTTTCTGCATGCTTACTCGAATATAAACAATGAAAACACTCGTTATTTCTGATACTCACCTGGCATCTGTGTTCAACAAGAAAAAGTTTGTTTTCTTAAAAGAACTTATCGACAGTTGCGATAAACTAATCATGAATGGTGACTTCTGGTGCGGGTATAGCTTCCATTTCGACGACTTCCTCCGTTCCAAATGGTCCGATCTATTTCCTGTTATGCATAAGAAAAAAACAACTTTCATCTATGGTAATCACGATATAGCCTCATTTATGGATGAAAGAGCTGACCGCTTTTCCCTCGAGCAACGCCAAAGCACGACACTGGATATCGGTGACACGCTCTATCATATAGAGCATGGGGATATATTTTTTAAAAAAAGATATTATACCGCTGACTGGTACATGCAACTCCATCGTTCGATACGTCTTAATACATGGTTCAATTATCCCTTGGAAACATTGCTGTTTAAAACAGTACCTATCAAAACCTACTCTGCACTATTTGGCATCCTTAATACAACCATAAAAAACAACAGCAGACACCTGCGAGGAGACCGGCATATACTGGTAACAGGGCATACTCATCTGCCAGAATACAATCCTGACTCACATTTTGTAAACACCGGGTGTATCAGTTTCGGAATCGCATCCTATCTTATGTTCCATGACGCTCGACCAGAATTTGTTACCATGAAATATTAAGAAATGCTCAATTGTTTAACGCAAGCGATCTGGTTCCTCATCCCAGCTGGTATGGCGAACATGTTTGCTGGCATCTCCGGTAAGTTGTTTCCACATTTTAACCGTCCTCTTGACGGGTACCGGTGCATGCGCGGCAGAAGAATATTTGGTGACCACAAAACTATCCGGGGCTTCGTTCTCGGTATCCCAGCAGGTGCTATCGCCTTTCTCGTACAAATGCTCATAGCTCGAAACAATACAGATCTTGCCTATATAGTGCCACCAGGATTTTCAGACTGCGTCTGGCTGGCATTCGCTTTACCATTTGGTGGATTGAGCGGAGATGCACTAAAAAGTTTCTTGAAGCGGCAACTCGACATCGATTCAGGAAAATCCTGGTTTCCGTTTGACCAGACCGACTGGCTTATCGGTAGTTTACTCGCTGCTATGATCTGCATGCCAGTATCTTTAACTCTCATCAGTAGCGTACTCAGCCTCGGAATTGTGCTGCATATTCTAGTAAAAATGATTGGCTATTCCCTGCATCTGCAGGACGAACTGTTTTAACAGATTCCTGATTCTGTCGCCTTCCGCCGTTTCAGGCGTGCCAGCCCCTGCGGAATAATAGTTTTAGACGCAGGATCAGCAAGCAGCCCGGCTACCCCGATCGGCTCGCTGGCTGGTACGGCATAGAGCTCAGCATTTTCCGGTTCACGCGACTCATACCCCTCGGGTTCGGCGTAACTGAATACCATGCCCTCGTAATTGCGGAATACCGAACGTCCTGTCCCGCTGGACAGAAGATAATTAGGACCATAGGGAACCTTCCCACCACCCCCGACCCCATCAATCACCAGCTGCGGAATAGCATAACCCGACGTATGCCCGCGCAGGTTTTCCATAATTTCTACTCCCTCGCTGATGCGAGTACGAAAATGATCAATTCCCTGACTGAGATCGCACTGATAGATATAGTAGGGACGAATGCGATTAGCAACCAACAGGTGCATGAGCTGTTTCATAACTCCGGCATGATTGTTAACCCCGCGCAAGAGGACTGTCTGGTTCCCCAGTGGCATACCCGCGTCAGCCAGCCTGATGCAAGCGGCCGCGGCTGCGTCAGTCATCTCTTTGGGATGGTTAAAATGGGTATTGATCCAGACTGGCGCATATTTGCGCAGCGTCTCGCAGAGTTCACCGGTTATCCGCATGGGCAGGACTACGGGTGTCCGGGTTCCGATTCTGATAACTTCAACATGTTCAACGCTACGAATCAATGAAAGAATCTCGTCAAGCCGCTCGGTAGACAAGATAAACGGATCCCCGCCCGAAACAAGCACATCCCGGATCTGCGGCGTTCTGCGGATATAGTCAACTGCCTGCTTAATCTTGTCCAAGGGTGTTGGTTCATCCGTCTCTCCGGCATAGCGGCGGCGGGTACAATGCCGGCAGTACATGCCGCACTGATAGGTCGTATAGATGATCAGACGGTCCGGATAGCGATGCGTCATAATGCCTTCGAGTCCCGGTACCGGACAGTCAACATCCTCATGCAAGGGATCTTCCTGTTCTCCGGCAGCCACATGCAGTTCTGCCCGCGTCGGAATAGCTTGAAGCTTAATGGCGCAGTTCTGTTCGTCAGCATCGATCTGGGATAGATAATAGGGCGTGATGGCCATGCGTAGTTTACTCAACGATTCGCGCACCTCTTGTGTCTCAGCATCGCTTAGCCCCAGGATCTCCTGCAGCTGTTCGGGAGTAGTCACGCGGTTGCGCAGTTGCCAGTGCCAGTCGTTCCAGTCCATTTCGCTCACCGCATTCCAGTAGGGATGCCGGCGGGCTTCGCGGAAAAAAAGTTGTTTGGTCATGGTGTACTTTCAATTAATAAGAGGGGTTAGGGGTTAGGGATGAAGTATTTGTCTCATGTCTCATGTCTTGAGGTGGTTTGGGAGCGTGCAAGCGGTTGTTTTGAACAAAAGAAAAGCTCTCCATAATAGTCTGGAGAGCGTGAGCCTGATCAAAAAAGTTTACCGCTGCTGCTCCAGACGCTTAATGCGAAGCTTCTTTGACTTATTGGAAAACCTATCAGAATTCTCCGAAATCATGCAGAGCAAAACAGCTAACAGTTCGGTCTGTTCTGTTATACTTTTCAGGTATACAAACTCTCGATCGCTGTGTTCGCCTCCTCCCCGCGGCCCGAGTCCGTCGATCACTGCACAGCCTGCGGCAGAAAGCAGACTCGCATCCGACCCTCCACCGCGTTCCTCGCCCTTAATCCTATGTCCAAGCAGCGAAGCTGATTCCTCAGCCAATTCCTGCACCAGACGATTAGCCGCGTTTGCTGTCATGGGAGGGAACGCACTGTTAATGACCAGCTTGGTACGCGTGCCTGGAATAACTGATGTTTGACTAATAGCCCGCAACCTTTTTTCAAAAGCCATACGCTGTTGTGGAGTAACGTAGCGGATATCAAGCTCGGCGCAGGCTTCCTCGGCAATAATATTGGAACGGGTTCCGCCCTGGATGACGCCGGCATTGAAAAGCATACCCTCCTGATTGGCTACCCATTCACGCAAGTTAATAATTTTATAAGCAAGTTCTTCGACCGCACTCCGGCGATTGGCAACCGTATTGCCCGCATGACCGGCCACTCCACGTACCTGCAATTCATACTCCAGTACACCTTTGCGACCGCAAACGTATTCACCTTTCTTCCCTGCACTCTCAAGCACGAGCGCCACATCATGCCCCCGCGCTAATCGCTCGAGTGTGTTCGCGGATTCCACCGAACCGACCTCCTCATGGGAATTAAGGAATACTGTATATCGGCAATCAGGAAGCATATCTGTTTTAACAAGTGCCCGCAGGGTGGAGAGCATGACGACCATGCCACCCTTCATATCCTGGGTACCCTGACCATGGCATTTTTGTGTATCCAAGCGAAAAGCCGTATCGCTTCCGGTTTCGAATACCGTATCGCTATGCCCGACAAGGAGAATACGCAGCCCCTTGCCGGATCGGGTCGCCAGCAGGGAATCTGCATAATGGGCATGCTCAATGTCTGTAACCGTGAAGCCAAGCTTGACCAGCTCTTCTGCAAACAGGGCTTGCACCTGCCGCACGCCCTCATGATTATGCGTTCCACTCTGGATGCGTACCGCCCGCTCGAGTAGAGCAAGCGCGTAGGCGCGCTCCGCGGCCACGACCTCTTGTACCTGCTTGATCTGAACCTGACCCATGCTTTTTCTTTAAAGTAATTTCCTATCAACCCCATCAAAAATCGGTGTTGAATATAAAGAGTATCTGCCGTAACAGTTCTTTTTTGGTAACTTTTTGGAACGCCAAAAAGTTAAGAAAAAAAATCCCCCGCGTTCTGGCAGGGGATTTTTGTGGGGTGGAAGTTCGGAGTTACGAACAAGCAGCCTGCTAGAACGCCCGATTGCGCTAGAGTTTCTTGGCCTGCTTGCTGGTACGAATGTTTCTGACGCTCATTCTTACTCCTTAGACTGGTGTATAGTATAACGGTATTATCAGCATATGGTCAACTGCTATTTTTTACCAATCTGGTTGTTAACTGATAAATACTTGCCCGCGGCCCGACTGCCACCAGCTCGATATGCTCCCTGACGCGGTAGATGATGCGATACGTTCCAATCCGATAGCTGTACAACCCCGCCAATTCAGCCTTGAGTGGCTTGCCAGCCGCACTATTCTCAAGGATGTCACGCAATGCAGCCCGCACCTGCTTTTTCAGGTGGGGGTGCATACCCCAGATAAGAGCAACCAGCTCATCAGGGATAACTAGTCCTTGTTTCATCCGGCGTGGCATTAGTCCTCGGCAAATAATTCATCAAGGGTATAGAGCGGAACTTTACCGCGCAGCCGGCGGAGACCTTTACGGATTTCATCCATTAGCTCAGGTTGAGCGATGATCTGCTGAGTTTCCTGCCAGCTCTCGAACTCGTCCGGATTGACGAGATAGGCGGCAGGCTGGCCATTACGGGTGATCATGATCTGCTCGTTGACGTCCTGAACACGGCTCACGAGGCTACTGAGCTTCATCTTGGCTTCCGATAGCGATAACGTTTTCATGACAGACCAGAATAATAGATAGTCTGAATTCTAGTCATATTGTACATCGTGAACCATCAACGATCAAGGGCTTTCAGCTTTAAGCTCTAGGCTCTACGCTCTGCGCGTCAGGCTATCATGCTTCGGAACTAAGGACTAAAGACTCAGGACTTGTGACTATAGACTGACGACTAATCACAAGAAGCCCGCGCCCCGTGGTTGTCACTCTAGAAGCCGTCCAAAGGACGGCTGATACGAAGTCCTAGAAGCCGCGAAAACGGCTGAAAGGAGAGGCCACCAGTTCAGCTACGCAACTGCTAACCAGCGCGCGGGCCCTCACCTGCTGTCATTGCGAGGAGTGAAACGACGTGGCAATCCCAATTTCGCTGGCAGCAATGCTCCCGCCCCGCCTCCCCTAACCCCTCCGGTCATACGGAGGGGAACCAACGGGGCGGGACTTCCAGCTGTTC